>CALAJP010000093.1 GCA_937922815.1 uncultured Saprospiraceae bacterium | reverse complement strand
TATTATTTTATTTTCTGGTTACAATCAAAGAAGTATTATTGCTTTTCTAAGAACAATCGATTTATTTAAAGATTTAGATATAGCTATAATAGCTTCAAATAATAAAGACCCTATATTTTTATCAAAATATAAAACTAAAGTAGTTTATACTAGAAAGGAAAAACTGCTATCAGTTGAATTGTTTAGGACTCTAAAAAAAATCCTTGGCTTTTCCTCTTCATTAATACTACCCAGTACAGAAGCTTTGAATAGGTTTGTATTAAATAATAGAGAAGTGCTATTGAAATTAGGGTATTATTCTCCATTAGTCAGTAAGTTGAAATATGAGACTATTTCAGATAAGATTAAGTTTACGAATTTGGTTAAACAACATAGCTTGCAAGTACCTCAAGAATATTCTATTGAAGATGAAATTATTTTCCCATGTGTATTAAAACCTAAGAAATATTTCTCTGGAGATAATAAAGTTTATTCACCCCAAATCTTACGTTCTAACGAAGAACTTGCGTTTTTTTTAGAGGGTAAATCTATAAATGATTTTACTATTCAGAAATATATTGAGGGAGACTCTTATTATTTACTTTATTACTTTTATAAAAATGGTAATGTTAGGTCTTTTTCTCAAAAGAATATCATTCAACAATCAGGAGGAAAATCAATGATAGCGTGTGAATCGGCTAGAATTCATCAATTAGAAGTTTCCCGAAAATATGAAGAATTATTTCTTGAATTTAAGTTTAATGGATTAGTGATGGTTGAGCTTAAGAGGGATAATTCTAATAATTATTTTATGATTGAAGCTAATCCAAGATTTTGGGGCCCTTCCCAGTTATTTGTAGATTGTAATGTGAATCTATTTTTTGATTTTTTATTTGAAAACTCCTTTATAGATAGAGTTCCTAGAGAGAGTTTAGAAATGAACAAAAAATACTTCTGGACGGGGGGAATTATGAGTGATAAAATAAAGAGACATTGTGAAAAAGTAGACTTTTTATCGAATTTTTCCGACTGGTATGAGTTTGATATATATAATAGAAAAGACACAAAAAAAATATTTAATTCAGAAATATATGAAAAATAGCAAAAGGTTACAAGAGTTATATGAAGTAAAAAGTAAACATTCAAATTATCAAATTCTTTCGCCTAAAATTTCATCACTATTAGGTGAAAATGAGATTAATATAAAAAGTAGGTTTGAAAAAGAAAGATATGACTTTATACGGAACTCAGTAGAATTGAAGGACAGAAAAATAATTGAAATTGGTGGAAATACGGGGTATTTTTCATTTGAAGCAATTGACTTATGTTCATCGGTTACTTTTATTGAGGGAAATAAGGAACACTGTGAGTTTGTTAGTGAATGTATAAGTGAACTAGGGATAGAGTCAAAATTTAAGGTTATTAATTCTTATTTTGATTTTAATGAAAAAGAAAATAAAAATGATGTAGCAATTTGTTTAAATGTAGTACATCATTTTGGAGATGACTTTGGAAGTGATTTTAGCATATTTGATAAGGTCAAAGTAAAAGATAGAATTTCAAGTTGTATAAGTAATTTAGTTTCTAATTTTGAAACAGTTATTTTTCAAATGGGGTTCTGTTGGAAGGGTAATAGGGAGTTGTTGCTCTTTGATAATGGTACCAAAAACGAAATGATTGATTTTGTAAAAAAAGCATTACCATTATCAAGTAAAATTAGTCATATTGGTATTGCTTCTAAGTTCGATGATAAAGTTATCTACGAAAGCCCCAATGATGATAATGTTTTAAGAAATGATTCACTAGGGGAGTTTTTAAATCGACCAATTTTTATTATTAATAAAACTATTAAATGACGCACGCACCTATTTATGTTTCTGTTTACGATAGATTTGAACATTTGCAAAAAAGTATTGAGTCCCTTTTAGAAAACAAGGAGTGTGCAAAAACAGAAATTTTTATTTCTTCAGATTATCCTTATAAAAAAGAAGACTTTAGCAAAGTTAATAAGGTTCGAGCATATATAAATCAAATAAAAGGGTTTAAAAAAGTTTACCCTATTTTTTTTGACAAAAATGTTGGTGGATTTAATGCTTCATTAATATCTCAAAAAAAAATATTTAGCGAATACGAATTTTTAATTCGATTGGAAGACGATTGCTTAACTTCCAATATATTTTTAGAGTATCAAAATTTTTATCTAAACAGTTTAGTTGATGATGATGATTACTTTGCTGTATGTGGATTTAACCATGGCATACGTTTAATGAATGGATTTAAATCAAATAGGTTTTGCCCTTGGGGGTTTGGTTGTTGGAAGAGTAAATTAAATAAAGCATATGAGTTTGGTTTAAATTTTCTAACCAAAAAGAAAATTCAACAACATTCAAAATTTATTAATTCAAAAGGTAACGATACAATAGGTGAGGCTCTTAAGAGTATGAAACATGGATATTTGCCTCCTCCAGATTATTTGTATAGTTTGTATTGTATGATTAATGATAAATATAATATTTTCTATCAACATAATTTAGTTGATAATATAGGAATAGATGGTAGTGGACAAAATTGTAAAATAAGCGATCTTGAAAAATTGAAAAATGTTAATTTTTCGAAATTTTTATTAGAATTTGATCCTGTGGTGATAAGTGAATTGTCTATAGAAAATAATGAGTATAGAGAAATTTTTTCTACATGGAAAAATGAAATTAAACAAATGTTATATTTAAATAACCTAGGTAGTTTATGGGAAATTAAAAATCCAAAAGTCGTTAAATTTGATAAGAAAATACCTTCAAAAATACTACCATTCTAAAGTTATAAATGAATAGTTAATCTTTAATAGGTCTTCTTTTTTACAAAGAAAGTTCGGATTTCTTTTTTCTAAACCTATCTATAATTTTAAATTTTATCTTATATCTTTAAGTTTAATATTCATTACCATGCAAAGAGTTGGATTCAACGAATTGCTCCTCATGATGTTTTTTTGTTATTTCAAAATAAATTTTAGCTAATATATCTATCTTGAAAATACTAATAGTTAATTATTACGATGAAAAAGGAGGAGCTGCAATTGCAGCACGTAGGCATTGTGAAGCATTGCTTTCACAAGGTATGGATGTGCAACTATTGGTTGGAGTAAAAACTAGTGCTGAAGAATGGGTAATTTCGTTGTCCGACAAAATAAGTAAGGCTAAATATACAGCCGCTATTGAGTTGGATCAGTTTTACACAAACTATTTTTATCCAAATAAAGACCATACTTATTTTACAAACTCTAAATTTCCAATTAACGACATAATTAAACGAATTAATCAAATCAACCCTGATATTGTTCATCTTCATTGGGTTAGTGGTAATTTATTTCAAATCTCTAAATTACATCTAATTAATTCACCTATTGTTTGGTCGTTTCATGATATGTGGGCTTTTACAGGAGGTTGTCACTATAATGGAGATTGCCAAAAATTTAAAGACACTTGTGGCAATTGTAAAGCGTTACATTCCAATAAAACAAAAGATTTAAGCCGTACAAACTATAATAATAAGGCAAAGCCATACCAAAAGAAAGATTTTACAGCTATAGGGCTAAGTAATTGGATGGCTAATGAAGCTAAGGAAAGCTCACTTTTGAAAGGCAAGAAAATAATCCATCTTCCAAATTGTATTGATATTTCTAAGTTTAAGAGACATAATGAAAATTTTTGTAGGAATATTTGGAACCTTCCCGAAGATAAATTTTTAATATTATTTGGGGCAATGAACGCGACTTCTGATCCGAGAAAAGGTTTTAATCACTTAAAAAACGCTATTTCTAATTTAGATAAGGATAAGTACGAGCTTGTAGTTTTCGGCGCTTCTTCAAGTGATTCTCAAATGTTTGGCTTGAAAGCCCATTTTGTCGGTAAAGTTAATGACGAAAGGGCTTTAATTACACTATATTCTTCGGTTAACGTTTTTGTACTTCCTAGTGTTCAAGAAAATTTATCCAATACTGTTTTAGAAAGTATGTCTTGTGGGACTCCTGTGGTCGCATTTAAGATAGGAGGAAATGAAGATATGATTTCCCATCGCCAAGACGGATATTTAGCCAAACCATTTGATACATTAGATTTAGCTAATGGCATTCGATGGTGTGTAAATCATACTGAACAATTAACTAAAGAAGCTAGACTTAAGGTAGAAAACAACTTCTCTTATCAAAAGGTGGCTAAAAAGTATAAAGCACTGTATCAGTCTATTGTGTTGGAAAAGTAATGAAGCCTAATATTGAGAATCCCTTTAAGAACAAAGCGAACTACAAACAAGAATACTTTAAGGTATATTTTTTACCCATATTTTTTAAAAAAAATGAATAGAGCACTAGAGATATGGTTTGTTCTTTTGGTTTTCATTTCTTGTAGCACGGATAAAATAGATATGTCAACACTAGAGAGTGAAAATACTATATTTATTTCAGCTGTTGACCTATCAAGGTATCCTGAGATAGCAATTTCAAAGCCTGTGTTCTATGATTTAGATGGAAATCAAAATAATTTTCTGGAAATTTTGAAAAACAATGGTGTAAATACCGTTAGATTGAGACTTTGGGTCAACCCGAATAATGGACACTCTGGGTTTAATGAAGTAAAACAGTTTTCTAAGACTTTAAAAAAAAATGGATTCAAAACATGGTTAACGCTTCATTATTCCAATACATGGGCAGATCCTGCTCATCAAGAAACGCCAACAGATTGGCAAGGAGTAGGTTTTGCTCAGTTGAAAGATAGCGTATATTGCTATACGGAAAAAGTTGCGAAGGAATTACAGCCTGATTACATTCAGATTGGTAATGAAATAAATACTGGATTTCTTCATCCGAATGGGCATATTTTAACTCAGTTTCTGCAATTTAAAGAACTAATGGATACTGCAATTTTAGCCGTAAGAAGATATACGAACGATACCCAAATAATTTTACATTTTGCAGGAATTGAAGGAGCTGATTGGTTTTATAAGCAAGTGAGTATTTTAGATTATGATATTATGGGGTTATCTTATTACCCCATTTGGCACGGAAAATCATTTAGCACCTTAAAGCAAACAATGCTAAGATTGAGTGATTCTTATAATAAAAAAATTATAATAGCTGAAACAGCATATCCTTTTACTCTTCAATGGAATGATTGGACTAATAATATTGTCGGACTAGATGAACAACTAATTCTACCCGAATATACTGCAACTCCTACGGGGCAAAAAAACTTTATAAAAAAAGTTAAAACATTGACCAATGAAATGGAAAACGGAATAGGTTTTTGCTATTGGGGAGCTGAATTAATTGCTTGGAAGGGAAATCAGTCTATGGATGCTTCCCCTTGGGAAAATCAGGCGTTGTTTGATTTTAATAATGTAGCCTTACCCGTTTTGAAAGAGTTCAAAAATGAATGAAATCTATTACCCTATTGATTAAAAATAAAAAACGCCATGCTAGATTTCAGCATGGCGTTTTTTATTTAACCTAAATAAGATTTTAATTGATCTTTTCTATATGATTTCCGTAATCGTCGGATGGCTCTCTCTTTGATTTGTCTTACTCTTTCACGAGTTAAAGAATATTGTTCTCCAATTTCTTCAAGCGTTAATGATTTGAAACCATTAAGTCCATAATAAGAACATAAAACTTCAACTTCTCTATCATTTAAAATGTCCAAACCTGCTTGAATTTCATCTTTCAAAGATTTTTCCATTAAAGAAGAATCTGGATTATCAATTTTAAAGTCCTCCATTAAATCTAACATCGAAGAGTCTCCTTGTTCACCCGTAATTGGAGCATCTAAAGACGAATGCCTACTACTTCCTTTGAGCATAGTATCGACTTCCTTTGCTGTCATGTCCAATATTTCGCCCAATTCCTCACTGGATGGTTCTCTTTCAAATTCTTGAACGAAAGACAAGAATGCTTCATTCACCTTGTTATAAGAACCTACTTTATTGAGTGGTAACCGTACAATACGAGCATATTCAACAATAGACTGTAGAATTGATTGACGAATCCACCATACAGCATATGATATAAATTTGAACCCACGAGTCTCATCAAAACGCTTGGCGGCTTTCATTAGCCCAACATTTCCTTCATTAATTAAATCGGAAAGAGAAAGACCTTGGTTTTGATATTGTTTGGCTACTGAAACTACAAAACGTAAGTTACTACGCGTTAAGATTTCTAAAGCACGTTGATCGCCTTGTTTGATACGTCTCGCCATTTCTGCTTCTTCGTCAGCATTAAGCATTTCTATTTTCCCGATATCGTTTAGGTATTTATCAAGTGCTAAACTTTCACGGGTGGTTATCTTGTTTGTAATTTTTAATTGACGCATATCTTAATTCTGGTGTTGATATTTTCTTTGAAGTTATATAAAGTTAAACGTATGAAACACTCACTTTGTTACCTGATTTTAATAAAAAACTTGACTTTTTGAAAAAAAAGGAGTAGTGTGTTTCAAAGTAAAGACAATATTATTACGAAAAAAGTTCGATAAGTATCATTTTTCTTTGCAAATAAACTTGATTTTTGTGAATTAGAAGCCATTTATAGGGTTTAATTACTCAATTTAAGTATAAAAAAGAAAATTAAAAAATTACCTTTGCTATCGAATTATGGGTGTATCTTGAATACTTTTTGTATTCAAAATACTTAAAAGGGAATCTAGTTCGATTCTAGAACAGTCTCCGCTGCTGTATTTTTCGAGTCTATGGTTTTTAAAATAGACAACTTTTTTTGATTTTTGCCACTGAGCTACGGCTTGGGAAGGCGTCAAAAAAGAGAAATAAGTCAGAAGACCTGCCTATCAATTCTAAACATCTAGATTTTTTAGTTCGGAGCAAACTAGCTAGGTAAAATTACGCTATACCTTATAATATCTGTACAAAGAGTATTATTCTTTGTATGGAGATGATGTGTGGTACATTTTACTTGTCGCTTTTTTGACAAAAATACATTACGGAAAATGTACAATAGGGTAGTAGCAAGTTTGTTTTTTCTTTGTTTTTTAGTAAGCAATAGCTATGTTTTTTCTCAAAACGAAGAATTTACTTTTGATACCATTCAGGTTTCTACTTCAATACCTTCAAAAGAAATATTATCTTCTCAAGACCTAGCTTCTCAATTAGAACAGCAAACAGGAATATTTATTAAAACGAATGGAGCGGGTACTAGTGGTTCTATTTCGATACGAGGAGGGAGCGCTTCGCAAACCAATCTGACATGGAATGGTTTAGAAATGAGTAATCCGATGTTGGGGCAGGTTGATGTTAGTTTATTTTCATTGTTTAATAATACTGAAATAGCTTTAATTACTGAAGGAAACAAACTTAATGCTTCGGCAGTAGGTATGGTTTCGTTGAATAGTTCGGTGCTTTCCAATCGAAAAATTGACTTAAATGCTAGTTTGGGTTTGGGTAGTTTTGGCTTGCAATATCAAAATATTACTTTCAGTACTGCATTATCTTCGAAATTGAAACTGAGAACTACGCTTTATCACTTGAAATCTAAAAACGATTATCCTTTTCAGAAAGATATTAGCTTAAAAAGTGAGAGACTAGAACATGCAGCCCACCAAAAATGGAGCATATTACAAGAAGTAGACTATATTATTAATGAAAACCATTTTCTTACTATTAAAACTTGGTTACAAAATAATGATAGAGATATTCCGCCAACCATATTTCAAAGCGAATCACTCGCTAATCAAACAGATAAAAACTGGAGAACGGTATTTCAATACATAGGCAAACAAAGTAAATGGGATTGGAATATGACATTGGGACATATTGAAGAATCTATATTATATAGTGACGATGTTATAAATCTAAGTGCACCCAGTTCATTCCAAAAGAATCAATTATCAACTAATATTAGATTGAAAATTGCTGAAGGGCATGATGTTTCTTTTACGTCACAAACCATTTTTGATAGAGCTATTGCTAATAATTTATTGAGAGAAGAAAAACGAATAATTTCTCATTTTACTGTAGAACAACAGAAAAAATGGAATAAGTTAAAGACTTCACTTGCTTTGACTGTCCCTTTGAATGGAGATAGATTAGAAACTATTTTACCAAATTTTTCAGCTACCTATAACTTATATGAAAAATGGGTTTTTGCATTTTATTTTAGAAAATTCTTACGTTTCCCAAGCATCAATGATTGGTTTTGGACACCAGGAGGAAATCCAAATTTAAAACCTGAAAAAGGGTTCTCTCATGATCTGAAACTGAATTATAATTCGACGGTTTTGGGACGCAATACATCTATTCAGACAACGCTATTTTATAGAACGATAAAAAACAGAATTCTGTGGTCACCATTAGAAGGACAAGGTTTTTGGTCAGCTCAGAATTTGAATAATACAAAAAGTTATGGAATAGAATTGAGGCTTGAGGCTAAGTTATCAAATAGACTAAGTACAAATACGAGTTATCAATTTATTAAATCTTTTTCGACCGAAAATATATCCTTACCTGTGATCAGAAAAGGAGCACAGTTATGGTATGTGCCAATGCACCAAACTGCATTTGAGTTACTATATGAACATAAAAAATGGAATGTGAAATACAAACATATTTTTCATTCCAAAATGAATGGTGTTTTGGGGGGATTAGCGGAATTTGATGTAGGGGAATTAAATGTGAAATTTAAAACAGTGACCCAAAAAAATATGCATTTATCAATCTATGCGGAGTTAAATAATATTTGGAATCAATCCTATTTTTTAGTGGAAGGAAGACCTGCAATGGGGCGAAACTTTGAATTGGGAATACATTATAATTTTTCTAAAAACAAAAAGTTATGAAGCATTTTACTTTTATTTTATTTGCGATTTTATGTCATATAAATATTTTTTCGCAAAAGGATACGATTACCTTCGAGAGTTACCAGATTCCTACGGATAGCTTTATTAATAATTCTATGGGCGAGCATTTTGTACAAGACGGCGTTACTTTTAACAATACATTTTCGGTATCGAATGGTTTCGAAAGTTGGGGCGGATTTTCAGTATCCAATCAGACAGATTCTATAACGGCTGGTTTTGGCAACCAATATAGTAGTAGAACGGCAAAAGGTTATGAGAGCGAAAATTATTTGGTTAGTTTTTCAAGTGCTTATATCTTATTGCCAGCGGATAGCAAATTGGTAGAAGCCAAAATTACGAATAACACCTATGCATATCAAAGTATGGCAAATGGAGATGCTTTTGCGAAAAAATTTGGAGGAGCGACAGGAGATGACCCCGATTTTTTATCTGTTACAGCAAAAGGTTATTTGAGTGGAGTTATTCAAGATTCGGTAACTGTATATTTAGCGGATTTTCGTTTTGAGGATAATGCTGAAGACTTTATTTTGAAAGATTGGGCTACGGTTGGTTTTAGTGAATGGGGTGTTGTCGATAGCATTCATTTTTCTTATGAATCAAGCGATGTTGGTGCGTTCGGGATTAATACGCCTACCTATTTTTGTATGGATAATGTTGTTGTTGAAAAAGACAATTCTACTCCCACTGTTCAGGTAGTTTCAGAATCTTCTGATTTTAAAGTTTTTCCTAACCCTGTACAAGATTTTTTATACATCGAAAGTTCACTTAATAAATCATTTTCCGCTGCAGTATTTACGATGCAAGGGCAAATGGTTTGGCAAAATAATTCATTAATGGGTGTTGCTAATATTGAGGTCAATAGATTCGAAGAGGGTATCTATGTGTTGGTTTTGGAGAGCGAAAGCAGCAGGTGGGTAGAGAAAGTACTGGTTAAATAGGTTTTTGTAAGAATTAAAGTGTTTCAAGGAAGATAAGAAACTGCAAACCTTTTATTACCTTCGTTGTTCATTTGTTGTTACACTAACAATACTGTCAAAATATGAAACCAATATATCGTAAAACACTTATTTCTGTAGTTGTTGGAGCACTGATTTTGGGTGCCAGTTTTATGGGGAAAAGTAGTATGGAAAAGCCGAAAGAGGTAGCCAAGAAACCCAAAACTGCAGCTTCTAAAATGCCATTAGTAAACCTTATGCCCGTTTCTCATCAGAAAGTTTACGATAACATTACCGTTCAAGGTCGATTAATTGCCTCTAAAAAAATCAATATTGTTGCTGAAGTAGGCGGCAAAATTGAACAAACAGGCAAAACCTTAAAAGATGGGATTCGCTTTTCGGAAGGGGAAATGATTGTGAAGATAGAAAACAAAGTACAAGAATTATCGCTACGTTCAGCAAAGGCTTCATTAATGAATGTGGTGGCGGTGATATTACCAGATTTGAAGATTGATTATACCGATAATTTCGAAACTTGGAAATCGTATGTTGATGCTTTTGATGTCGAACAACCTATCGCTGAAATGCCAACGCCTAAGTCTGAACAAGAAAAATTATTCATTGCTTCTAAAAACATATTGAATCAATATTATAATATTCGTTCACAAGAAGAACAACTCAAAAAATATTCAATTACGGCACCGTTTTCGGGGGTGTTGACCACTGCTAATGTCAATGCGGGTGCTATTATTAGCCCAGGTCAAAATATTGGCGAATTTATGAATACAGCCAGTTACGAACTGGAAGTTCCGATTGCTCAATTGGATATGAAAAATGTAAAAACGGGTGCTTCTGTTCAGTTGGTTTCTGAAGCAACAGGCTTGACTTACAAAGGACGTGTTCAACGTTTCAATGAACAAATTAACACCCAAACCCAATCTGTTACAGCTTATATTTCTGTAGTTGGTAAGAAGTTAAAAGAAGGCATGTACCTAAAAGGAACGATGCAGGGCAAACAAATTGAAGATGTTGCCATTGTGCCTATCGAAAGTATTACTGACGAACAGAAAGTTTTTGTTTATAAAAATGAAAAATTAGAATCTTTACCCATCGAAGTAGTAAAATCTTATGCCAATCACGCTTTAGTGAGAGGCTTGAATACAGGGGATAAAGTGCTGGTAGATAAAATTCCAACAGCATATGACGGTATGTCTGTCAAAATAGCCTCTGAAATTGAGACGCTTGAAAATATTTCTTTCTAAAAAAGTTAGACTAAACATTTTATTCTAACGAAAATTAAACAAAAATACAGATGAAAGGAATCGTTCATTTCTTTATCAAAAATCAATTAGCAGCCAATTTATTGATGATTTCAATTATTATATTTGGAATCATGTCTGCCTTGAATATGAATTCGACGTTCTTCCCCGAAACAGAGAGCCGGAATCTTCAAATTCAAGCCATTTATCCAGGGGCATCGCCTACCGAAGTAGAAGAAGGTATTGTTCAGAAAGTAGAAGAATCTTTAAAAGGGTTGACAGGAATCGAAAGAGTTACTTCGGTTTCTTCCGAAAATGCAGGAAGTATTTCTGTGTTGGTAGAAAAAGGGTTTGAAACGGATTTGGTGTTGAGAGATGTCCAAAATGCCGTTGAAAGTATTGCTTCGTTTCCTACCAATATGGAACCCATTGTGGTTTTTAAAAGAGAAAATATTGGTTTTGCTATTAGTTTTGCCTTGAGTGGAGATGTGAATCTAAAAACATTAAAAGAAAAGGCGAGAATTGTAGAGGATGAAGTACGAAGTATTGATGGCATTTCTAAAGTTTCTCTTTCGGGTTTTCCTGATGAAGAAATAGAAATTTCATTCAGAGAAAATGATTTAGAAGCCTATCAAATAACATTTTCTCAAGCAGCTAATGCCGTTCGAGCTGCCAATATCGAAATTACGGGTGGTTCTATCAAAGGCCCTACTGAGGAATTATTGATTCGAGCAAGAAATAAAAATTACTTCGCCAACGAATTGAGAAATATACCTGTCAAAACACTTCCTAATGGTGATGTGATTCGTTTGTATAAAGTAGCCGATATTGATGATAAATGGGTGGATAATCCGAATCGAAATTACATTAATGGAAAACCTTCTGTTATCGTAACGGTTCAGAATACTTTGAAAGAAGATATGCTTACAATTACCGAAAAAGTAAGAAAGTATATTGACTCTTATAACGAAAGTACAACAGAAATTAAAGCTACCGTCATTCGTGATGGTTCCATAACGTTGAATCAACGGATAGATTTATTGACAGAAAACGGAATCATAGGTTTTATTTTGGTTACGGTTATTTTGGCGATGTTTCTAAACTGGAGATTGGCTTGGTGGGTAGCTTTGGCAATTCCGATTTGTTTCTGTGGAATGTTCATTTTTGCCCTGACGCTAAACGTAACTATTAACGTAGTTTCCTTGTTCGGGATGATATTGGTGATTGGTATTTTGGTAGATGATGGAATTGTGGTTTCGGAAAGTATTTATCAAATGTATGAAGATGGCGTAGACCGTACAGAAGCTTCTATTCAAGGTACTTTGCGAGTATTACCATCCGTGTTTTCTGCTATTGTGACTACTTGTATTACTTTTTTAACGTTCTTTTTTATTGATGGAAGAATAGGAGAGATTTTTAAAGAAATGGCGATAGTAGTTATCTTTTCATTAATCTTTTCTTTGGTAGAATCGGTGTTGATTCTTCCTGCTCATGTGAGTCATTCTGATGCTTTGAAGAAAAACAAAAAAGTAAATCCTGTTACTCGTTGGTTAGACAATAGCATGATTTGGGTACGGGATAGATTGTATGGCCCCGTTTTAAGGTTTTCATTAGAATATAAATTCATTGCTTTTGCCATTGTTTTTGGAATGTTTTTATTGACATTAGGAGCGTTCAAAGGAGGTGTTATTAGAGGAACTTTTTTCCCTGTGATTGAAAGAGATGATGTAATTATTAATTTAAAGTTACCCGCAGGAACACCAGAAACGGAGACTTTGAAATGGTTAAATCATATCGAAGAAGCCGTTTGGAAAGGAAATGATGAACTGGCGTTGGAATATTATCAAAATGAAAAAGAACCCGTTGAAAGAGTTGAAAAGTCCTTAGGCCCTTCTACTTATGAAGGTAGTATTATTGTTCGATTATTGGATGGGGAGAATAGAGGCGAATTGAGTAATCGTGAAGCCACCAACCGATTCAGAAAACTGACAGGCGTTATAAACGAAGCCGAAGTTTTAACTTTCGGACAAGCGGGTGTATTTGGAAAACCTGTTTCCTTATCATTGGTGGGCGATAATTATAAAGAATTAGGAGCAGCTACTCGTGAGGTCAAAGAAACCTTGGAAGAATTGGCAGAATTATCAGATGTGACCGATAATAACCAATTGGGATTAAAGGAAATTAATGTAAGCCTGAAAGAGAAGGCTTATACCTTAGGATTGGATTTGTCAACTATTTTGAGCCAAGTTAGAGCAGGATTTTTTGGGCAAGAAGTTCAGCGTTTGCAAAGAGGCGAAGACGAGGTGAGAGTGTGGGTCCGATATGCTGAAAAAGAAAGACAACAGATTAATCAACTCAACGATATGAAAATCCGTTTTGCGGATGGTCGAGCGTATCCGTTGCATGAATTGGCAGATTTTGAAATCAAAAGAGGCGTAATCAAAATCAATCATTTAGATAACAAACGAGAAATTCAGATTCAAGCAGATATTGCCAATGATGATGTTTCTGTTTCTGATTTAACTTCAAACCTTAAATCAACCATAGTCCCTCAAGTTTTGGAAAAATATCCTACCGTGACGGCTCTTTATGAAGGACAAAGTAGAGAACAGAAAAAGACTTCTGCTTCTATGCAAAAGATTCTACCCGTCATTTTGTTATTGATGTTTGTGACGATGGCACTTACGTTTAATTCTGTTTCGCAAACGGTAATGGTTTTAATGTTGATTCCTTTCAGTTTTATAGGCGTAGGTTGGGGACATTATATTGAAAATGCTCCAATCAGTATGTTTTCGGTATTGGGAGTAATTGCCTTGATTGGGGTATTGGTGAACGATGCCTTGGTTTTTGTTTCTACTTATAACCAGAACCTAAAGGCTGGAATGAAGCAAATGGATGCGATAGAAAAAACGGCATTGAGTCGATTTAGACCTATTGTTTTGACTACGATTACAACCGTAGCAGGGTTGTACCCTTTGTTATTAGAAACGAGTTTACAAGCTCAGTTTTTGATTCCAATGGCGATTTCTGTGGCTTATGGTTTACTTGCGGTTACGGTGATTACATTAATTTTATTACCGATATTATTAATCTTTTCGAATCGAGTAAAATACTATTTAGTTTGGTTGTGGAGAGGAGAGGAGCCGACCTTGGAATCGGTAGAACCTGCTATTTCTGATTTGAAAGAATGGGTAGAAAACGATAATGGTGAAAGTGAATTGGTTACGATTAAACGAACAGTCGATTATACTTTTATTTATGGGCTGATTATTTTTGCAGTTGCCATTTATTTTATTAGTAAAAATTTATTCTAAACAAAATTTATAATGAGTAAGAAAAAAATAGCCTTAGATATGGACGAAGTCATAGCAGATGTTATGGCGAGTTATTTAGATGTGATAGAAAAAGAGTACGGAAGAAGGTTGAAAAAGGAAGAATATTGGGGACAGAAGCCTTATAAAATCTTTCCTGATGGTATGAAAATTCGCCAATATCTATTCAAAGAAGGCTTTTTTAGAAATTTTCCTGTGATGGAAGGAGCGAAAGAAGGGGTGGCTTTTTTGATGGAACATTATGATGTTTATATCACTACTTCTGCTACGGAATTTAGAAATTCTTTGACGGAGAAAATAGATTGGTTGGCAGAACATTTTCCTGCTATTCATTGGAAAAAAGTCGTTTTGTGTGGGGATAAAACCATCTTGAAAACGGATTATATGATTGATGACCACGTCCACAATTTAGAGACTTTCGAGGGGACTGGAGTATTGTTTACGGCTACGCATAATATCCATGAAAATCGTTTTCAGCGATGCAATAATTGGGAAGAAGTGATAGCATTTTTTAAAAGTGAATTAGAAAAATAATATGCGATTATTATCAATACTATTTGTCTGTGTAAGTTGGGTAGGAACGGCTCAAGAATCGTTGAGTTTGGAGCAAGCCATCGAAAAAGGATTGCAGAACAACTATCAAATAAAAATAGGGGAGAGCCGAATCCAACAAGCGACCAATTCTAACCAATGGGCGGTGGCTGGAAAAACAATAAATACGAACCTTTCTGTTTCGCAGAACAATAGTGTTTCTAATAATCAAAATCCGAATCCCTTTGCTAATAATGGTTCCATTCTTTTCAATTCTTTGAATGCGACTTTGGATGCCAGTTTTGTGTTGTATAATGGAAAAACTTTCGTTTACAACAAACAAATTTTGGAGCAGAACCTCGAAAATTCTGAACTTTCTAATCGTACCAATATTGAGAATACCATCAATTCGATAATGAATGCCTATTATGGCGTTTTGGTACAGGAGGCACAGGTGAAGGTGTTGGAGGATTTGTTGAAATTGACCAAAGATAGGATTGAGCGAGAAAATGTAAGGAAATCGTTGGGGCAAGCAGGGAAATTTGATATTATTCAGACGCAAGAGGCTTATTATTCGGATTCGATAAGTTTGTTAATTCAACGAAATATTTTGGATTCGCAGAAACGGAACTTAAACTTGACGATGGGCGAAGATGATGTATTGAAAAAATATGAACTGACTGATGAAATGGATTTAACGCCTAAAGATTGGTCTATCGAAGCCTTAGAAAGTCAATTATTCGCTCAAAATACGGACTTACAAAGCCTGAGAGCCAATCAACGTATTCAGGAGTTGAATATCAAACTGAACCAAGCCCAAAAGAAACCCACGATAAGTGTAAATGGAGGAATCAATACTTCTGTGAATACATCGAAGGCTTTGTCTTCTCGATTGATTGAGCTTTTTGGAAATGGATTTCAGCAGGGATATAATGCCACTCCTTACCTCAATTTTAGTTTGATTTACAACTTGACAGACGGAGGCGTTCGAGATATTAATGTGCAGAATGCAAAAATCGAAAACGAGGTATTGACCTACAGTATTCAAGACACAGAACGTACCTTGAAAAATAATCTGAATGATTTGGTGGCGAATTATAATAACCAAAAATCTATTCTTGAAATTACGAAATTGCAAGTCGAAAATGCGGCTGCTAATCTTAGCATCAGTGAAGAACGTTTCAATAGTGGTTTAATATCTTCGTTCGATTATCGAAATGTACAATTGGCGTATCAAAATGCGAATCAAAACCTTTTTGCAGCTCAATACAACCTCAAAGTAACCGAAATATCTATCGAAAGATTGATTGGTGGATTGGTGAAATAAAAAAATACCCATACTGGAATTTCAGTATGGGTATTTTTGATTTTTTAGTTTTTGAATTTTGGTAGGTTTTCGGGGGTTAGGGCAGATTCTGTGGAGAAATTATAATAATCTCTAACTTTGGAAACATTCCAATTGGAAAGGTTTTGATTGAAACTTCTTGCATAACTGAACATACTAGACATTTTTGTTACTTTAGAAACATTCCAGTTAGAAATATTTTGGTTAAACCTAATAGCGTCATCAAACATTGATCTCATATTATTTACTTGACCTACATTCCATTCACCAATATTTTGATTGAAATTTCTAGCACTAAAAAACATATTGCTCATATCTTTAACATTACTTACATCCCAGTTTCTTATATTTCCATTAAAGCTTCTGGCTTCCTTAAATATACCACTCATATCAGAAACATTGCCTACGTTCCATTTCGATAAGTCTTGATTGAATTTTTCTGCATTCAGAAACATATTACTCATATCAGAAACATTGCCTACATTCCAATTAGAAATGTCTTGATTGAAACTTTTAGTATATGAAAACATCTTATTCATATCAGAAACATTGCCTACATTCCAATTAGAAATATCTTGATTAAATTTAGCTCTAGAAAACATGTTGCTCATATTATTGACGTTAGAGACATCCCAGGTGCTTATATCTTGATTAAAGTCAGAACTTTTGAACATGTTACTCATATTATTAACGTTAGAGACATCCCAATTGCTTATATCTTGATTAAAGTCGGAACCTTCGAACATGTTGCTCATATTATTGACGTTAGATACATCCCAACTGCTTATATCTTGATTAAAGTCGGAGGAACCTTGGAACATATTGTTCATATTATTCACATTAGAGAAATTAGGTTGATCATTGGGCAGAAAAGTAAGATTATGACACCTAAAAAAAGCGCTTTCCATAGATTTCCATTCTTGATGCCCCCATTGGTTAATTGCATATAATATATTTATATTTCTAAAATATGGAGCAGGGAAAATACCTGTAATTTTTATAATATATCTTCCTGTTTTAGTATAAGTATGCGTAGCATCTGAATTCTCATTGGTTATTGTACCGTCTCCCCAATCTACTGTATAAGAATAATTGAAATCTGGATTAGTTGGTATATCAGCTTTTTTATTATCCTCATCAATAATGTATGTAAAAGCAAACACATTTGGTAGTAGGTTAGAAGGAATTGCGAAATCACATGAATTGAATTGAATATTTTCGGAAAAAGAGTGATAATCTGAATAAAAGTTAAAATTTTTCAAAATCTTAAATTTCTCTTTCTTATCTATACAAAGATTTAGTTGAAAAGATGAATCTTTATCAATATTAATAGGGTGAAATGAAATGATAGTTTTATCTTTAGATATCTCTAAAAAATAGGTGTCGTTCTCTCTTATATTACAATCTCTAATAACACCATTGATGGTTGAAATTCTATTTAAATTAACAGAAAACGTTTTTGCATCTTCTTCAATTTTTGGTAAAAATGAAAAAGCTTCGATTTCTCCACAACTATTAAAAATGGTAAGTTCAAGTATTTCATCCAGGCTCGGATTGATAAGAATAGCTTTTCCATTGGCATCAAGGTCAAAAATACCAAGGTTTTTTCCATCTTTTATACTTACTTCCACAGAAGCACCTGCAAGCGGATTTTCGTTTTGGTCAACAAATTCAACTTCTATTTCAATACCATTTATTTCCAAATCAAGATTCCAAGTAGAAAAGTCATTTACCTCAGCTATGAAAACACCATTTTCTTGGGTAGCAAACCCTTTTTGTACCCATACACCATAGGTTTCATTCAAATGCCAAAGGGGAATGCTTTCGGGGCTATCTTCCAGAGTAGGCAACTGCATTTTTACCGTTTTATCTTTTGCAATTTCTACCTTTTTGCCATTCGTATCTTCTAATTCTACAGACAACATTCCGTGAGAAACTAACGCCATCGTTTGATTCTCTTCATTGATACCATACAACATTCCTGGCATTTGACTGGAAAAATCATCACTATTTGGGTCATGATAGTGGGTATAAACTTGCACATCTTTGGTCACAGGCGTTCCGTCCGCATAAATAAAACTATGGGTAGGAAAATCAAGTTGGATATTATTATTGAAAGTAGCAATTCCACCCGATTGGAAATCTACCGATTGAGCATCACCTTTCTCAATAAGGGTTAGGTTCAGAAAAATTTGGTTGCCTACGGCTTTGAAAGATTTAATTCCTTTGAAATAACCATCTTTTTCGAAAGTTACATTTTGTAAATCTGCTAAAGCGGGTAATGCTTCATCGAAAGTAAAGAATCCATTTTCGTTAGATTGAATAGTTTTACCACCGAAAGAAATATTTACGCCCTTTACTTTTCCATTTTGATCAGATACAGTACCTGCTACCTGAATATCTTTCTTTTCAGCCGAAAACACTGCCGTAATCTGTTGATTTTCTTGTTTCTCCACTTCATTACGAACCAACTCTTCGACAGGGTTCTCGATTGGCTTATCTTCTACATCAATAATATCTTCTTTGCCATCTTGACAACTAAAAACAAATAATGTAGCAATACAAAAGAATAAATATGTAAGTTTTTTCATAAGTGATGGTTGTTTATGTAAGTTCGAATAACAAATATGGGATAATAATTTGGAAAGACAAAATTCCATTGTTTTTTGGTGGGAGAAGTTGGTTGATAGGTAGGACAGGAGGTGAAATAAAAAAATACCCATACTGGAATTTCAGTATGGGTATTTTGGGTTTTTAGTTACCGAATTTTGGTAGGTTTTCTGGTGTTAGAGCCGAGTCAGTGGAGAAATCTTCGTAATCTTGAACTTTAGTCACATTCCAGCCAGAAATATCTTGATTGAAATTACGTGCACCCCAAAACATCCAACTCATGTCAGTAACGTTAGAAACATTCCAACTAGAAATATTTTGGTTGAAATTATAGGCGTCTTCAAACATACTACCCATATTGGTTACGTTAGAAACATTCCAATTAGAAATATCTTGATTAAAGTTCTGGGCATTTAGAAACATCCAACTCATGTCAGTAACGTTAGAAACATCCCAACTAGAAATATCTTGGTTGAAACTATAGGCATCTTCAAACATACTATTCATATCTTTTACGTTAGAAACATCCCAATTAGAAATATCTTGATTAAAGTTCTGAGCATTTAGAAACATCCAACTCATGTCAGTAACGTTAGAAACATCCCAACTAGAAATATCTTGATTGAAATTTTTTGCATCCCAAAACATTCCTCCCATCTTGTTTACGTTTGAAACATTCCAGATACTAATATCTTGATTGAAAATTTTGGCACTAGAAAACATCCTTTCCATATTGGTAACTAAGGATAGGTTAGGTGATTCCAAAGGTAACTCTTTTAAATTTTCACAATGATAAAATGCAACTTCCATCGACTCCCATATAAAATCTCCCCATTGCTGGACTGAAATTAATTGAGTATTATAAAATTCAGAATCCTCAAAGAAATAAATAGCAGGAAAAGTACCTGTTATTTTAATTTGATAATCCCCAGTCGTTTGGTAGCTATGTTGGGCTTTTCCATTCTCTTGACTTGTTGTGCTGTCTCCCCAATCTACTTGGTAAGCATATTCATAATCAGAGTTAGTAGGTATATTTACACTGAGATCGTCTTCAGTAACTCTCATTGTGAATATAAATGGTTTGAAAGTATCTTCTTCGTCTTTAGGTTCAGTAACTTCTGTTTTAGGTTCTTCAATTTCGACGTTATCATCTTTTTTACAAGCAAAAAAGAATACTGAAAGTATTAATAAAAAGTAAATTTGGTTTTTCATGTAGCGATTTGGTTTTAGTATTTGATTATATTGATTTTTTAGTTACCGAATTTTGGTAAGTTTTCTGGTGTTAGGGCTGATGCAATTGAGAAATCGCTATATTCTTCAACCTTAGACACATTCCAGTTAGAAAGATTTTGATTGAAGTTTTCTGCTAGATAAAACATCCAACTCATGTCAGTAACCTTAGAAACATTCCAACTAGAAATATCTTGATTGAATTTCTCCGCTTGATAAAACATACTATTCATATCGGTTACGTTAGAAACTTTCCACTTTGAAATATCATGATTAAAATTTTCTGCATAGTAAAACAAATAATTCATATTGGTTACATTAGCGACATTCCACTTCGAAATATCTTGGTTGAAGTTTCTTGCCCCACGAAACATCGAACTCATGTCAGTAACTTCATTAAGGTTAGGAGGGGATAGAGGGAACTTATTCAAAACAATACAATTGTAGAATGAGAGTTCGAACGTTTTCCATTCATTGTCACTCCATTGATCTATTGAAACCAATTGGGTATTTTGTATCCTGTCGCCTTCAAAAAAATATATAGCAGGAAAAACACCAATTACTTTAATTTGATAGTTTCCTGAAACAGAGTATGTATGTTGAGCATTTCCGTTTTCTTGGGTAGTTTTATTGTCTCCCCAATCTACATTATATGAATAAGTATAATCAGGATTAGTGGGTATTTTTACTGTCAAATCATCTTCGCTAATTTGCATTGTAAAAATGAAAGGTTTTGAATCAGGAATAGGTTTTATGTCTGTTTTTTGCCCAATTGAGATATAACTGGAACATAAAGAAAATAAGAAAGCAAATACAATTTTTTTTGACAAGTTAAAGTTCATATTGATGTTTTTTTATAAGTAAAATACGTTTTATTACCTTGACAACTAAAAACAAATAATGTAGCAATACAAATGAGTAAAAAAGCAAGTTTTTTCATGAGTGATGGTTGTTTTATTCCGAATAGAATAGGTTTATGCGAGTATTGACAACAAAAATAGGATAATTCCACTCTCATTTATCTACTTTAGATCAATTTTAATGCATAAACGGTCAAGGTTATAATCAGAATAAAAGAGATATATGCTAATAAATGTGCTAAAATTGCTTTGATATAATTTATTAATTTATGATCGTCTAATAGCCCACAGACTGCGTAGCTAGGATATAAAAATAAGGTTAGGAACGAAAAATATGGAATTTCGAGCGAAGTGAAATGTACAATTGCTTCATCTATTGTTTCTCCGATGGTACAGATTCCCATCGTAAAAAAAACAAGCATGAGTATTTCGTAAAAATTGTACGCGGATTTTTTAAAAAATATTTTTACCCAAAAGCTAATAATAACACTGATAAAAATAAGCGTATATCCAAAGTTTTTTTCTATCCAGTCGAATAACTGATCTACTAATAAAGATGTTGAGGAATCAATATTGACGGTTTCTGTATTTTTACTCAAACTGTCACCCGTAATAAATTCTTGTGTAATGGAATACATTAGAGAGCAAATAATAATAAATAAAGTAGGCTTTATCAAACTATTTCTATCTATATGAAAGTACCTTCGAATACTGACTCCTGGGCGTAATACCATTTCTCTAATGGTAAACAATATTCCTTTATTAAAATTGAAAACTTGAGCTACTTCGTTGATAATGTACTGCCCATTGATACGAGGTAATTCCGCTGAAATACCGCAATGAGGACAATATTTTTGATGAACGTCTGCTTTACAATTTTTACAAATTTTCATAACTTATTGCTTAGATAATAGGGGGATTGTAAGTAATAATGTTTTTTACGAAATAGGAGTAAATATAAATAAGTTGTTCCATTTTTTGAGCTACTCTGCTTAATAAAATTAAGATATAAGTATTAAGATGGTTTGCTACTTAGTCTTTTGTCTTAATTTTTTGGGTTTTAAGTGAATAAATGGACTGTTTTTTGATTGTTTTCTAATTATTTACTTCCATTTGCCGTCAAAAATGGAATTTTTGTAGAAAAAAAATCACTTTTTTACAATCTAAA
>CALAJP010000092.1 GCA_937922815.1 uncultured Saprospiraceae bacterium | reverse complement strand
TGAACTTGACTCATGGACAGACGCTAAACGAGTCATAATGGTAGAAAGCAAAAGAGAATTCAAGAATGGAGAAGAAAAAGTAAGTTCACAACTTAGGTTTTATATAAGCAGTAAAGAAGAGAATGCTTCCTATTTTGGAACGTGCACAAGGAATCACTGGAGCATTGAAAATCACCTCCATTGGTATTTAGACGTAGTCTTTCATGAAGATTTACAACGAGTTAGGAATGATTATGCAGCTGATAACATGTCAACACTTCGAAAAATGGCTTTACAATTATTATTGAAACATAAAGGGAAAGATAGCCTAAAGAAAGTACGAAAAAGAGCGGCTTGGAATGAATGCTTTTTGACCCAAGTCCTTAATTCTATTATTTGATGCAATCAACCTATATTTCTATGTAATATTTGCCATTTTCATCTAACAAATTAATATCGCAGAGAATCCCCATAGAATTTCGGATTTTCTGCGGAATGTTTTCTAACAAACGTTGATAATTAACTAATTCAACAACCCGACCATCATCATCTTTCCCAATACAAATAGTTCCGCCTAGGGCATTGGCAAATCCACATATCCATTTCAAATAATCGTCATGCCAAGCGCTCTTCCATTCAATATTTTGGCGTTCACTCATTCGTATTTTATTTTGAACATAATCATAGAGTCCTATTTCTTCTTTATTCCTAAATTTAAGAATTGTTTGCCATTTATTTTACTAATTGTCTAAACTATGATTCTTTTGATTTACTTGATGCTCTTGATTTTTAATCATAGTCCATCATGTTAATCATCTCTAATCATAGGTCAAGACAGTTATTTTTTTATTTTACATCGTCCATACTTTGATTACTCTTCATTTCTTATCATTCTATTTAGAATATTTTTTAAAATTTTCTGCTTAGGTAAAAATTTCCTCATAAACTTCGTTTCTTTCTACTGGTGGATAGCCAAATTCATCTAATAATAAAATCAAACCCACAAGACATTGTGAAATAAGAAAAATTTATTATTTTAATAATCTACACACACAAATGCTTTCATTCACCAAATACATAACCAAATTATGAAAAGTTATCAAGTTACGTACAGCAAAGGACATTTAGTAGATGTAGAAACTCAAAAAAGAATATTTCTGAAACGCAATGGCACATTCAGTATACTAGGAGATGATAATCAGTTTGAAGAAAGAGACGAACTCACATCGGGTTACGAACCATTAGATGATGATGCCAAGCTGGAAGAACTCAAACAAGAACATAAAAGACACCTTTTAGTAAAGATAGCAAAACGAGGAACTAAATTAATTTATAGAATAGGGCTGAGTAAAAAACACTCAAGCGAAGAAAATCAAGCATTTTTGTTCAATGCCGTTTTATTGGAAGACCTGTATATGATGACTCCGAAAAATAATCCTGACAAAGGAAAGGGCTGGCAATTGTGCAAATGTATTTGCGAAACAACCGACTGTTTGGATGGAGATATGCAACTGATTGAAAGTATCAGGGGGAGATCATTAAATAACTTATACTCAAATATGGTAGCATTCTACTTTCCTTTGCAACGTAGCGGAGTTTGTAATGCATTTAAAACCTTTTATTTAGCTACAAAAGATGATCATAAATTAGGTGATATACTTACCGATTTCTTTCAAGATTCTTTTTCTAAACCACTCGACAGGATAGAAGACCTAAGAATGCGTACACTGGAAAAACTATATCAAGACAGCTCTAGATTATTCAAATAGTCTCGATTATTTTGACACAAAAAAAAAGAATCCATTCAGCAAAAAGCCAAATGGATTCCCTTTTATATTTTATAAACCAATAAGGATTACTTATTGTAGAATGCGATGATTTTTTCAGCCAATTCTAAGCCAATATAACTTTGAGCTTCCAAGGTAGCAGCTCCTGTATGTGGAGAAAGAGAAATTTTATCGTGGTTTAATAATTTCTCGTTTGGAGTAGGTTCGTTTACGAAAACATCCAAGCCTGCACCTCTCACTTTACCCGAATCCAATGCTTCTAATAACGCTTCTTCGTCAATAACACCACCACGAGCAGCATTGATCAACATTACACCATCTTTCATTTTCGCCATTTCCTCTTTGCCCAATACAGGTTTGTCTTGGCTAGGAACATGAAGGGTAATCATATCCGCATTGGCAAGCATTTCGTCCATGCTTACGGTATTAATATCAACATTAATATCCAATCCTTGATGTTGGAACAAGTTTAGAGAAACTTTAGCACCTTTGCTAAATGGATCAACTGCCAACACATTCATTCCCAAGCCAATAGCAATACGAGCTACTTCTTGACCAATACGACCAAAACCGACAATTCCGATAGATTTTCCACGAACTTCCATTCCTTTAGAAGCTCCTTTTTTCAATGCTTTAAATTTAGAATTTCCAACTTCAGGCATTTCTCTATTCAAACTGTGAAGTCCTCTTGCCAAAGTAAAGATATGAGCAAAAACCAATTCCGCTACTGATTTTGATGAAGCCGCTGGTGTGTTATATACTGCAACACCCTTATCTTTTGCATAACTAACATCAATATTATCCAAACCAACGCCACCACGTCCAATAATTTTCAAGTTAGGACATACATCAATCAATTCTTGACGAACTTTGGTTGCACTTCTTACCAAAATTACTTCATAATCTTGCAATTTAGAAGTTAGGTCTTCTTGAGCAATTTTATTAGTATCTACTTCAAACCCCGCAGCTTCTAATTTTTGTTGTCCATCTATATGAATGCCGTCGTTTGCTAATATTTTAATCTTTGACATGAGTCTTGTGTTTGTTAAATAAAAATTGAATGCCCAAAAATAGTAGTTTTTTAATGAGTTGTAAATTATTTTTATCAAAAAAAGTTTTAATTCTATATTAATTTTTCAAAAAAGATGCATTATTATAAACACATTACTAACAAATCGAGCATTTCGTAATAAAAATAAAAAACCACCCAAAACTTAATTTGAGTGGCCTTTCAACACTATTAAATTTGTTAATCTATCTTTTATTTGCTTATTACCATCTTTTTCACCGCTGAATGGTTTTCTGTTCTTAATTCATAATACAAAATCCCAGCTTGAGTTAACTTATTCGCTTGAATAACAATTTCATTATACCCCCTTGCAAAGTCTCCTTTTTGTTGGTAAAGCGTTTTGCCATCAACATCAAAAATTCTTAAGGTTGCTGAACCAGATATTGGTAAATCAAAACCAATAATTGTTTCTCCATTGAAAGGGTTTGGACGGTTTTGATGTAAATTGAATGCTGTAGCAATTTGCTCTCCTTCGAACGTCAAATTGATATTCGCTGCTAAGGTTTCACCAGCCTCAGAAACATAAGCTACTGATTCTGTTAAGCTATTAGATAAGGTAATTACTTCACTCAACCTTACCACTTCTTTTGCCCTTAATCTAATAGTGAATAATGCTTCTCCTAATTCATAAGTTATAGCTTCTGTTGTAGCATGCAATGCGGATAAACTTCCAGTAGAAATATTATCTAAATTGAAATTTGATGCCGTTACATCCCATTCATTGCCTTTTATATCTATGATATCTAAAGCATCAGCATCAAAATCAACACTAAATTGTTGTCCTAATACTTCGTTGTAATTCGCTGCGGTAACTACCATTTCGTATTCTTGACCTACATTTAGGGTTGCATCTTTGATGTTCAATCCAACTACTTGACCTGAACGAGATTCTAATATCGAATTGGTCACCGTAGCATTTCCAGTTACATCTCCTACTTTGATACCTACAAAATCTAAAGTTCCATCATTAGTATTCAGACTATTGATAGTAATAAATTCGCTATAATT
Source organism: uncultured Saprospiraceae bacterium (assembly GCA_937922815.1). Taxonomy (GTDB): domain Bacteria; phylum Bacteroidota; class Bacteroidia; order Chitinophagales; family Saprospiraceae; genus CALAJP01. Next base: position 22,254 of record CALAJP010000092.1, on the reverse strand, counting down.
CTCTTTTAATGCATTAGCCGTATTTTCAAATTGGTAAGCTGCGTCAATAAATCTCCATGAGTTATTATTCGTAAACGAATCTGTAATCCCCAAAATTAGTTGGCGAACACTTAATATATCTGAAACCGATATTCTATTATTTTTATCCACATCTGCTGCCAGCATTTGGCTAGGGTTTTCAAAAGGTTTGATTCCTAATATATGTTGATTCATGGCAATAACATCGCTTACATTAACACCATTAAGAATATCGTCATTTTTGAATGCTTCTATTTTATAAGCCTCCCCTTTTGTTAAATCCGAAAATGCAAAGCCACCTTTTTCAGCGGTATTAAACCTATTTTCTTCATTCAGAATAACTTCAACATTTGGAATTTCATAACCAGCGTCATTCGTAATGATACCTGCAACATTCGCCAAAGTAGCTGTTGTAGATTGTGGACAATCATTATTGTTATCTCTAACGACTACTCCTGTATTACAAACTCCTGTGTTACCCGTTTGGTCAGTAACTCTAACTTCGATAGGAATAAAAACTCCCAAGGACCGTATCAAATCACAGTCAACGAATAAAGTATCCGTCCAGAAGTCGAAACCATCAATAGGAACACGTATTTCAGTATTCGCTAGTAAAGAGTCTTCGCTAGTACAATTATCCATAGCGTTTAACAAAAAGTTGGTAGCAGCAATAGAAACTTGTCCACTTTCGGGCATTATTACCGAAGTTAAACCCGCGAAACAAGTTGGACTGGGTGCTTTTTCGTCTTTAACAACGAATGTTTTTGTACAAGTCGATTCATTGCCACAAGCATCTACCACTATAAAATTGGCCTGATATTCTCCTTCACCCAATACCGCAGTAACTTCTGCTATATTGGAATTGGCATCAACAATTTCGAAGAAAATACCATTATTATTTATATCAATACTGCTCTGATAGGTCAATAATTCGTTATCACATTGGTCTGAAGCCGAAACTTGAACCGTAACAGCTGTTTGGCAATCATCATTCGTAAATCTAAATGTATCTATATCTGTGGAACAATCTATAATGGGAGCATCGTTATCCATTATGGTTATAAACTGAGAATATGCAATATATCCATCTACACCAGATTGTATCACTCTATTCCCCAAATCAATATCATCGCTTGTAGAACCGTCTAATGCCTGATTAACACAACTATTAATCAATTCAAAATCAATTCGGTATCGCTGACATTCCCCATTTAAGGTTGGTTCTAAAACGGTATCGCTAGTGATTAATATTTCTTCGCAGCCAAAATTTTCTACGATTACAGACTCTGTTCCTGTTAAATTATCTAAACATGAAATGGTTTTATCTTCGGGGAATCTTGCCGTCCAGTTGTTTGATGGAGAAACATTAATAATTTGACTACAAGTAGCCGTTTGGTTTTCAGTATTGCTTCTTGAAAATGTCCATTCTCTAATGATAGTTCCCGAACCACATTCAACATTATTGGTCACGCTGAAAAAAGTATCCACATTTTCACAACCTGTTAATAATTCTGGGGATAAATAACTCATGCTTGAAAATAAATCTAAATCTTCGTCACACGAAATAGATAAATCATTCACACAAGAAATAGTCAATGGAACACCATCTTCGACCAATACTTGTCCTACGGCAACAGCACTATTTCCATCACCATCAGTTACTCTCAATTCGACATCGACAGTAGTACCTACTTCACAACAATAAAACTCAACTTCTCCTGTAGTCCATTCGCTACGGGCTTGACAATCGCTTGCTAATCTACGAATTTCGTAAGATTGGATACCACAAGCATCGAAAGAACCTTCATCTAATAATTCGGGCGTTATAGTTCCTATACCATCCGTTCCTAATGTTACATTTAATTGGCGGTTGGCGATAGCAATCGGGTCTCGATTATCTTCAACAGTTACTAAAATTTCGTATTCATCAGAAGTATTTCCACATTCATCGGTTGCGGTTGCATAAATAGAATGTGTCATGTCAACAGCTAAACCAGCAATATTATTATTTAATGCATCGACGATGATTTCGTTGCCTCCTTCTAGCGCTCCATTGCTGAATAAATAACGAGCTCTAATATTAACAATTTCACTACAACCGTCTTCAAACAATTCGCTAATATTCACTTCACCCGTACAGTTTAGCGAAGAAACATTAACGGTTATATTCGTAACATTCTCTTTTAGTGTAGGGGCTTGTAAATCCGCCAATAATAAAATTTGTTCGTATTCTCTACTTACACCTGAACAGAAGTTAGTTAATGTCCATGTTCTGATAATTTTTTTGCCATTACATGCATTAAAAGTTAAATCTTCATACGTGTAGGTTAAATTGCATTTTGAGAAATCGTCAGACAAAGGATATCCTCCAAAATTAGGAGATTGAGCTTCTTTTCCTGCTAATTCGGCAACAATTTCGGGAGTAATAAATAGAGCGGTTCCTTCAGCATCTAAATTATCAAAATCAATTCCGTCTAATGCAGGGTCTGAACAATCAAAGCCTTTAACATCTTCAGGTTTTGAAAAGTCCGAAAACATAGGTGTTAGGATATATAAATCTTGTCTACAAGTTGCCTTTTGACCAATGGTATTCGTTACTTCAATTAGTCTTTCGTAAATCCCTCCTGACCATAAATCTCGGCAACCACCATCTCTAAAAACAACATCTAATACCTTGACACTATCCACTGTAAAACATCCCAAATCATCATATGAAGGAATATACTGAGTGTACAAAGAGTCGGGAGTTATTAATGCAGGGTCAGTACAAAACAAAGTATCTGCAGTACAGTTAATTTGAAAAACTTGTTTGTCCTCAACCGTAATTTCTCCATCGCAAAAACTATCTGTATAAATATTCGATATTCGGTATTCAATTCTTCTATTTACATCTAAATTAGAAAGTGTATTATTTTCAATTAGTGTTCCGTCGGAATACCTTAATTCAATTTGATATTCTGAATCTAATAAAGGGGTACTTTCTAATATATTGTCTGCAGTAACGGTATAATTGCACTCGCCTAATGATACCAATATATTTTCCACACAAATTAACCGACAATCTACTGACGTTAACTGGATAGGCCCATAAACCACTTCACAACCATCTGTATTTCTTGCTATCGCATAATAAACGTCTCCTTTATCTTGAATAGGTAAATCAATGGTTTGACTATTACCTATACTGACCGTTTCAAATTCTCCATTGGCAAAAATAGCCCAAGAAAATGTCACTCCATCCGTATTATCACTTACAATATTTAATGTGGTCGTTCCATTATTACAATACGTCAACGCACCTTCTATATCATCAATTGAAGGATTTGCAAATTCAGTAACTAGATAAGGTTCAGATGATGAAGTACAACCATTAAGATTGGTAACTTCTATACGGTATGTTCCTCCACTACTAACCATAATGGAAGAGCTCGTTTGCCCTGCAATAGCATCGGTACCTCTATACCATTGATACCTAAAACCACTTCCGAACGATGTTGATGCATCTAATGTAACTACTTCTCCTCCACAAAAAGAGTTGTCTCCTGAAATAATAGGTACTTCAGGGAACGGTAATATTGTCAAATCTAAAGTAACTATACTATCGCAACCCACTGAATTAGGAATAATATGTATAGGTGTATTCGTAGAACTGGTATAAGTATTGCCATCAATCCATTCAAAACTGCCGCAAGCAAAAACCATATCCGTTGCAGTCGTAGCGTTCAGTATAGTTACGTTTAACGTAACTATACTATCACAACCTACTGAATTAGGAATAGTATGCATGGCTGTATTCGTAGAGCTTGTATAAGTATTACCATCAATCCATTCAAAACTTTCACAGGCAATAATAGAATGTGTAGCAGAGGTCGATTCTAAAATTGTTAAATCTAATGTTATCAAGCTATCACAACCATTCGGTTTGGTAAATACTTGTGTTGCCGTATTATTAGAACTTGTATAGGTATTGCCATCAGTCCAAGTATAGCTATCACAAGCCGTAACTACATCAACTATATTCGAGGTATCAAGAGTTGTTACATTTACAAAAATATTAGCAGAGTCGCAACCAAAACTATTAATAGCAATTCCGTGATAATTCCCTGCTTCTCGAATGATGAATGAACTTCGTATGGAGTCCATTATAACCGCACCGTTTCTCATCCATCGAAAAGCAGAACCTTGTGTAAAATCATCCACAACAACAGAATCGCTAGCACATATTTCAGCATCAATAGGAATAAATGCTACTTGATCTACATTATCAATATTAATAGAATCGAAAACAACACAACCACCTGCCGTTATAATATGTAAATAATATTTTTCTACTAAATCCATTTGTGGGTCAAAAGCTAAATTGGGAGAACGAACCAAGGCAGAATCAAATGAACTATAAAAGAGTATTGTATCAATATTATTTAAATTGAATCGAGAAGCTAAGTAATCATTAAATCGAGTATCTAAATCAAGCTCACTTTTAGTAGGAACACTAGGCAAACAAGACACAAATAACTTTTCCTCATCTAAATTATTATAAATTTGATTAGCGGGGTTGTCCGATTGTACTTCAAAAGTTATTTGTGCAGTATTTGTCATATTGCCATCAATATCTTCGAAAACAATTGGATTGGAAGGAACACCCAATATAGGTTCCGTACCCATTGGTTCTCTCCAATTTTCATAATATTCTAAAGTCACATTATGAAACCCTAAAGAAATATAAGGATTGTTAAATTCTAATTGAATAAATCTATCATCTATAGAAGTAAGCCTATTAGGTAAATCAAAATTATCTACAAAAAGACTTTGAGGGCGACCTCGGACGACTTCATATTCTTGCCGTAATGTGTTAAACTTAATCACTACGCCCCTATCGGTTTCACTGGTGTACCTTACTCCTCCCATCGCAATTGCTGAAGCAGTTCCTTGAACCCCAAAAACACCCTCAACGGTTAATATAATAAAGCCTTCTTCTACAGTACCTATGCCACAGTCATTAAAAATAGGGACATTTAGGAATTGCCCGTTATTAGCAATGTCGCAAGGATTATTGGTATTATTTCTATTATCAATACCGAAAAACCCGACGGTAATTGCCGTATCTCCTGTTTCTAATCGTTGAGTATTGAAGGGGTTCAAGGATTCAAAACCAGGGAAATCCCCATCTTGTGTACCGATTAGACTACAATTGGTATTAGGAGTCGCAGAAATAGCATTTATTTTTATTTCTTCGACAATAAAACAGCCCATGTCTGGCAATTCAGCTTGCCCCGTAGAAATTTTAGCATATATTCTTCTATCCGCCAATGCTGTAAAAGTAGAAGTACTGGCTAATTGATTGTTAGGAGAACAGATTAAAGCACTATCTATATTGTCATAATAAACAATATCAAACCCACTGGCATAAAAAGCATCTAGATCTGAAACCATATAATTATTTCCATATACTACATCTAATTCTAATTCAGGGGTTATATCATTTCTATACATAATAAAACCACCACTATAATCAGCCTCTTCCACTTCTAAAAAAGTAGATACTCGATTCGTAACCCTTCCATTTATATTAAATTCGAATGGAATCGTATTCGCTAAATCGGTGTAGTACTCAAAACTAACTTCATGGAACCCTATTGCCAACCTTCTTGCACTTAAATTTATATCAAAATATCTATCCTCCGCTATACTATCATCTATTACCGTAGCATCAAACAAATTTAAATTAGTACCTGGAAGAACTGGATTGTTCACAATTTCAATACTATCATTGCCTCCGTTCAAACGATATTTCAACAAAGCTGTTATATCGTAAGCCATATATTCTTGTGGAGAATTACTTGACTGAAAATTGCCTTTAATATTCACTTCAATATAGCCTGTGTCCAATTGTCCCGTAGCTCCGCATAAAATAGGTAGAGGAGTTCGTAGCTTTTCGTTTTGATTATTAATGGTACATCTTCCCTGAATTGTTGTATTTGAACTATTACTATTTGACGATACTTTTTGAACATCAAAAGGGCTTTCACCAACAGCATAAGGAGTCCCATTGTCAGCTAATAGACAAGGCGAAATTTGATAAAATTCTTCCATAAAGGAGGAAAAAATATTAACTTCGGAATGCAATAATGAATTTGGATTCATTAAGAAAAAAATAGGCATACAGAGTATAAGCCTAATGAGTGATTTGTTCATCTTAGGAAATTAAATTGATTACAATTATTGGCTTGGGTATTAAGAGTCCGTTCTCAGCTTGACAAGATCAAGTAAGTTTAATTTTTTTATTTTTGTAATCGGTAGGAAAGATTTTAGTTATATTATAAGTTCATATTTCATTACGAAATACATATAAAAAAGTTCTATACGTCAGGCCTTCTTTTCTAATCTTTTACTAACATATCGGCAATAATGTCGCGAATTCTATCAAATCTATTCCAATAATACTAACTATATTCTATCATCATGAATCGAAAAAAAATTATTACTATCGTTGTTGCTGTTCTTATCATCATTCAGTTTTTCCAAATTGAAAAAAAGGAAGTGAATACGATTCGTCTATCGACTTCTTAGTTCAAGAAAATGCTTCTGCTAGTATCAAAAACATGTTTAACGAAGCATGTTATGATTGTCATTCCAACCAAACAGCATTTCCTTGGTACACGTATATTCAGCCTTTGGGTTGGTGGATTAATGGACATATAAAAGGAGGAAAAAACAAAGCCAATTATCATAATTACGGAACCTTGGACAAAAGAGCTAAAAATCATCTTATCGAAGAGACTATTGAAGTATTAGAAAACAAGAGAATGCCTCTGAAATCGTACACTTGGCTACACCCCAAAGCAAAGCTTTCGGATGCAGACAAAACGAATATGATAAACTGGTTAAATTCTTTAGTTGAAGAATAATTGAGTCTTTTTCTGAATGCGATTATTCATGTTACCGTTAAATTTATGTTTTATCTTTTAATGATAGCAACTTTACTTTCATTTATTAAGTTCTAAAAATAGAAATCGTTTCTAATTATTAAAAGTTAACATTTAGACATATGAACCGCATTCTTATAGGACTTTCACTTTTCATATTATCCGTTTCTGCTTATTCTCAATCTACTAACAAAAAAGCACAAAAGCTTTTTGAAAAAGGAATGAAACAATACAAAGAGAGGGAATTTCTTTTAGCTATCGAAACGCTTGAAAAATCATTGTTAATTGATAATAAAAACGAAGAAGCTAATTTTCAATTGGGAGCTTATTTTTATGATAAAAAAAATTATAAAAATGCCGAAAAATATTTATCCGCATCATTAAAGTTAAACCCTAAATTATTATCAAAAATTGGCTATCAAATCGGTAATTCAGCTCATGAAAATGAAAATTTTGAGTTCTCTAAACAGATATTAACCCAATTTGTCAACCAACCCAACGGTAGCGAAAGCTTAAAAAAGAAAGCCAATACCATATTAGAAAAGTTAAATTTCTTACTCACTTTTTCATCCAAAGAATTTACAATTACTCCTATTCCTTTGCCATCCAATATTAATAGTCCCAACAATGAAAATGGACCGTCTTTGACTGCTATTGGCGACCAGCTCGTTTTTACAAGAGAAACCTCTTTTCAAGAAGACTTATGGATAGCTACTAAGACAAATGGTCATTGGGATAAAGTCGAATTAATGAACAATATTAGTACACCACAAGGAAATGAAGGTGCTCAAACGATTAGCCCTGATGGAAAAGTCATTATTTTTATTGCCTGCGACAGAAACGATGGATACGGCGGTTGTGACATGTATCGTTCCGAATTAAAAGAAAATGGATGGACAAAACCCGTCAATTTAGATGCACCACTCAATAGCAAATCAAGAGAGACACAACCCACCATTTACCCTGACAACAAAACCGTTATATTCGCATCCAATAGAGCTGGCGGCTACGGAGGTTTAGATTTATACTCTTGTACGATGAATGAGGATGGGAGTTGGCAAAAGCCTATTAACTTAGGAGATAAAATCAATACCCCAAAAGACGACCGTACTCCTTTTATACATCCTGACGGAAAAACACTATATTTCTCATCTGCGGGGCATTTAGGTTTTGGGAAACAAGACTTATTTATTTCAAGGTTACAAAAAGATGGTTCGTGGGGCGAACCTACTAATTTGGGACCATCACTAAACACAAAAGGAAACGAAGGTTCTCTAATTGTTTCTTTAGATGGAAGTAAAGGTTATTTTACTTCCGATCAAATAAAAGGTGCTCAAAAAACAGATATTTTTGAATTTGAAATGCCTCAAAACATTAAACCTAACCCTGTTACATTTGTACATGCAACAGTCAAAGATGCCAAAACCAAACAACCTATATCGAGCGAAGTAGATATTTTTGCCCTAAATGAGCAAGAAAAAATCGCAACCAAAAAAGCAGACTCAAAAGGTACTTTTCTGGTTTGTTTGCCAAAAGGAAATAGTTACTCACTACAAGTTCAGCAAGAAGGATATAGTTTTGCTTCTGAAAATTTTCAGTTAGAAAACGACAATGACAAAATTACCAATTACATAGAGATATTCTTAGAGCCTATTGTAGAAAAACCAACGGTTGATTCGGAGCCTATAACGCTAAAAAATATTTTCTTTGACACAGGTTCTGCACATTTGAAAGATAATTCTTTTGCTGATTTGCAATCCTTAGTAAAATTATTAAACGACAACCCCGACACACGCATCCAAATAAATGGTCATACGGATAATGTCGGGAAAGATGAAGATAACTTAATACTTTCTCAAAACCGAGCTCAGTCCGTTGTTGATTATTTAGTTCGCCAAAAAATAGCAGAAAATAGACTAATAGCAAAAGGTTATGGGAGCCAAAAACCCATTGCGGATAACAATACAAAAGCAGGCAGAAAACTAAACAGAAGAACTACTTTCGTTATTTTAGCACAGCAGTAAATTAGTCACATACCACGTTTTGGGTAGTATTCTTTTAAAAAAGAAACCAAAATACTGTGGTTTTAAAGAAAAAATAACAAATTTTGCATACATCTTCATCTTTCTAACCGTTTTAATAAATAACAGCCGTTGATTAAAAAAAAGTTTTCAACTCAACAAAAGCTCATCACATTTGCTATTTACGCAATCATATTTGTCGTTTTGGGCTATGTTTTTTATCAACAACTGTTTGTTTCTTCAAAAGAGAAGATTTGGGATTCAATCATAAACGATAAAGACGATTTTAAACTAGCTTATATTCTAATCGCATTTATTCTTATTCCTCTTAATTGGTATTTTGAATGGCTAAAATGGCAAGTTTCTATCCAGAATTTTTCCAATATGAACCTAGTAAAAGGGGCAAAATCTATTTTGGTCGGTATTACATTAGGTTTAATAACCCCTCAACGAATAGGAGAATTAGGAGGACGGGTACTATATTTGCCCGTAGAACATAGGTGGAAAGGAGTTGCTTCTGTTGGAATTTGTGGCTTTTTTCAGTTTATGGTAACATTTATTTTTGGAGTGGTGTCTGTATTATTTTTATACCCCGTAATGTCTAAAAATTTACCTAATCCCTATTGGCTGATAAGTCTATTGATAATTGTTTTAATCATCATAAGTATTGGGTTTTATTTCCAAACAAGAATATTAAATACTTTAAAATCTATTTCATTCTTACAGAAGTGGAAGCCCGTTCGTTTTGCGATAGAACAATTAATGAGTATTAGCCCTCGACAATCAAGGGCTCTTTTTACTTATTCGTTGATTCGTTATCTAATTTATGGAACTCAGTACTATCTAATTTTGTTAGGATTATCAGCACAAATATCTGAAATGGTGGCTATTCCAACCATAGGCAGTTTATTTTTCGTTCAACTAGGGATACCTCTCCCTCCGTTTTTAGGATTGATGGCACGAGGAGAAATTGCGATGGTTATTTGGGGCATTCACGGATTAAGTGAATGGAAAGCACTCTTTGTTTCTTTGTCACTGTGGACATTCAACTTGGCAATACCTTCTTTAATTGGAGCGTTATTTTTGTGGAAAGATAATTTATTAAACCAATCAAAGGTTTGAATTTTTAAATACACTTTTAATGAGAAATCTATTTATTATTCTATCGGTAAGTATTGTTAGTTTTGTTTTCTTAACTTCAGTAAGTAAAGCACCAACACCTTTCGTTCCACTTGATATGGTAAATGGTTGTCAAGTTTCTCACGATGTATTTAAACCTGGAGAAAAATTAGAATATACTCTTTATTATAACTTAAATTTTATTTGGCTCAAAGCAGGAACTGTTGTTTTTAAGGTAACCGAAGATGGTGATAATTATAAAATAACTGCCGATGGAAAGACTTTTTCTACTTACGAATGGTTCTTCAAAGTACGTGACCATTACGAAGTGTTCGTGGATAAAAAAAGTATGAAACCAGTTTATGCTACGCAAGAAATAAGAGAAGGGGGATATAGAAAATATTTAAAAATGAACTTTGACTGGACAACGGGGAAAGTAGAATCTTTCAAAGGTAATACTCCTACCGATTCATTATCAAGAAAAGTTTTTCCAATCAACGAATGCGAACAAGACGTATTGTCATTAATCTATTTTGCAAGAAATTTAGACTACCCTTCTTTCCATAAAGGAAATATTATTCCTGTAGATTTATTTTTGGACGAGGAATCATGGTCTTTAAAAATTAGATATGATGGTGTCAAAGATATAAAAGTGAAAAAACAAGGACGTTTTAAGGTTCATAAATTAAGTCCCGAAACCATAGCAGGAACAGTATTCGAAGAAGGTACCGAAATGAATATTTATGCTACTGACGACGACAACAGGTTGCCTCTATTAATAGAATCTCCTGTATCTGTAGGTTCAGTCAAAGCCATTCTAACGGATTATTCTAATCTGAAATACGATATTAAATCGAAATTAGATTAAATTGGGATACTTTATGAAAGAATGCTCTATCGCATTTCACTTTAATCAACAGTTCTCCGCTAGCGTATATAACGAGTTGTTCATTTTCGAACCGTAGTTCTATATCACTCATTTTCAATATTCCCTTTTTGATATGGAACCCAAAAGAAACATGATAATCGAAATGTGTTCTACTAAAAGAAAGAAAACCACATTCTTGAGAAAAACATTCTGTTGTCGCTAAGATGCTATCTCTTTTTATTTGATATTTTCCTATTTCAATTTTTTTGTAAAAGGACATCGGAAGTCGTAAGAATAAATTCATCAGTCAAGTAAGGATTTTAATTGTTTATTAATATTGATTGCTTGTCCTGACTTTTCGCTATAACTCATAGCTTTTAGCACTGCCTTTTTTGCTTCGGACTTTTGGTTATTTTTTAAATATAGCTTTGCTAATAAGAGGTAAGATTCAGCATCTTTTTCTATTTTTATTGACTTTTTTGTCCAGTCTATGGCATGCACCAACCGTTCGTCATCAACAACTTTTAGAAACAATTCAGCACTATTTAAGTATTCAAAAGCATCTTTATTGGATACTTTTTCAAAATATTCTATGGTTTTATTCGCAAAGGCATTTCTATCTCCTTTTTCTCTAGCTTTTTTAATACCATACTTTAGGTATAGCCCTTCGCCTTTATTGGGATATACAGACATCAAGATTTCCTTAACCTCTGCATCGGGGATAGGATTTTTCTCATCATAAATTTTGCCAAGAACTAGTGTTTGAATTTTAGAATTTACTTGTGCCTCACCTAATATTTCGGCATAATCACTTTTGTGTTTTACTAATTTGTGGAATAAATAATCATCAAATTCTAAGGTCAAACTATTGGCCCACTCTACAAGTGCTTTATTCTTAAACCAATTCTGTGTGGTTGAAAGGTAATCACATGCCAATTGAGAGTGTTTTCCATCTCCAGCCTTAAAGGAAGCATTGGTATATGCTAATAAAAACTCTTGTTCTCTATTTCCGTTTTCGTACGAAGATTCATAAGCACTAATTCGTTGATTGGGGTCTTTGGCTACCTTTCCTAAATTAATAAAACCACTTTCGTCATGAAAACCAGTTGTCCTATGAACCATATTTCCATCAAAAGTCATAAATGCCAATGTCGGATAGCTATTTATTTTTAGATCCTTCGCCAAGCTCTCTCCTTCGTCCTTTTCAGCATTCAATTTGATATTTATGAAATTCTGATTATAAAAATCGGCTACTTTAGGATTTTTAAAAACTGTTTTATCCATTTTTTTGCAAGGAGCACACCAATCCGCATAAAAATCAACGAATATTAATTTGTTTTCGATAGTAGCTAGTTTTTTAGCTGCCTCTAAATCAATATTGTGAAATTGAATTTCTTGTGCAAATGCAACTGAAAAACAACTCAATAGAAATAACGTGTAAATAATTCTTTGAAACATGGAATAGAATTTTGATTGAATTAATATTTTTAAAACAAAAAACTATCCAAATTTTATAGTCTACGATTTTAAGGTTGTTAAAAACTGTTCAATTTTACTTTTAAGTTTCTTGTCTTGGGTTTGTTCCATCGCCAATTTAGCATACTTTACCGCTTCTTTTGTTTTTTGATTTTGGGCTAGTAGTTGGCTGTATAAAAACTGATGACTGCCTTCGCTTTTGGTAGAAACTACCTTAGAAACCCATTTTTCGGCGGTTTTGGTAGCTTTGTTCGAACGGTAAAAAAATTGCATAATATTTTCCGCTACTTCTATAGTAGGAATTATATCTTTTTTATTTTTTGAGCTCAAATACTTTTGAGAAATAGATAAATAATTATCTACATCTTTGAGTGCTAAAAAATAGTCCATATCAGTCTGAAAAGAAAAAGTATCTTTCGCCGTAGGAATATATTTAGCTACGGTTTCTTTTGCTTGTTCTTGCAAATCATATACTTGAAAGTCAATCGCTTTTTGAGAAGTAGAATGACAAGCATTGAGCATGACTTCTTCTATTTCTTCTTTGGTATAAAAATTCAGTAATTCACTTTTTTTATCTACCAATAAATTGAAAATTCGTGAATCTGAATCTACACATGCCTCTTTTATTATTCTTAAAGAAGTCTCATCATTTAAGGTTTCATTCTTTCTCAAATACTCGTTCGCAATTTTATGTGCAGATTTGTTTGATTGAATTAATGCAACAACATAGTTCAAGATTAATTCAGGGTCCCTTTTTCCTTCTTCATATTGCAAAGCAAACTCTTTGTAAGTGTTAATCTTGCTTTTCGCTACATTTCCCAAGTTGATTAATTGGTCTTCTGATTTTCCACCAACTGCTTTGTGAACCACCTCGCCATCTCCATTTATAAAAAATAATGTAGGCAAAGAAGATAGAGGGTATTCCTTTCTAAAGCTTTTACCTTGTGGTGTTTCGACATTCATTTTTACGTTAATAAAATTCTCATTATAGTAATTACCTACTACCTCTTGGGTAAAAACAAGTTTTGCCATTCGCTTGCACGGACCACACCAGTCAGCATAAGCATCTACAAAAATTAATTTATTTTCGGTTCTGGCTTTCTGTAATGCGTCGTTAAATTGACCTTCAAAAAATTCGATACCTTGAGCTGATAAAAAATGTCCTATTGAAAGTATAATTGTACAAAAAAGAATTCGCATAATATGTTTTTTAAAAAGTTATTATCCTTAATAAAGGTTATTACGAATTGGGTTGTATGAGAGAAAAAACAGGAATTTTTATTTCAATCAAAGAAAGCACTGAATCTAATCCCCATAGGTATTAAGATGAGTACTTGACGAAGAGTGAGGCAAAAAGAACATTTTTAATCCATACAAATTCATTTGTAATAATCTCTAATACACTTAACGATTAAACGAAGATTTATGTTGAACGAAAGTAATATTTTATCCTCGTATATGGTATAACAAGTAAATTCCTGCATCCAAAATGAACCAACTATCTTGATTTCTTTCCGAATTAATGTCTATTGTTGATAATTCGGTATGTGGATGAAAATGATAACGCAAATGAGGTGAAACCGTTAAATATTTATTGATTCCGATATCAATTCCTGCTCCGACTCCGACTCCCCAAGTCAAATTATCTTCATCTAATGGCGTATTTTGCCATTTCAAATAATTAAGAGAGGGTATAACCTCAAAGAAAAAGCCTTTTTTGAAAAATTCTCCTTTCTTATTAAAAGTGGGGCAATCACAGTCTCCTTCCCAGTCTAATGGATAAAGTGCAATAGGCAACTTTAAAGAAGCATTGGCTAATTCAAAATTATCCGTTTGTGTGATGGCATAATTAATAGACGGATGAAACTCTATTCTGTTAGTCAAAGGTGTCAGACGATAAAATAAACCTGCATTGAAAGTAGATTGAGGTGTTTCTCCACTCCAATTTTCTACTTTATCACTATCTACTAATTGATAACTAAAACTCGCTCCTATCTGTGCATTTGCAATATTAGTAAGCAAAAAAATTAACATAATAGCATAAGACGTTACTCTTAACATAATTCGAGAAGTTTAGTAAAACATTAGAACTTTAGAACGCTAACTTTTATTGCCAATCTTAATCAAAACGCCTACCACTTCTATCAATAATAGTAGCATTGGCTTGCTGGATTCCTGCCGCATCAATATCTAAAATATTAACGTGAGGAGGCTGATTAACCATAAACAATATCATTTCTGCTACATCGTGAGCAGTTAAAGGATTAAAATCTTGATAAATCTTTGCCTTTTCACTGTTTTGTTCATAGCGTGTATAAGCAAAATCGGTTTGCTCTACATGCGAAGGTGAAACTTGCCCCACACGAATATTATGTGCATGAAGGTCAATTCTAAGTGCTTTGGTAAGTGCATTAACTGCTGCTTTGGTGGCACAATAGACATTTCCATTGGGATAGACTTCTTTTCCTGCTATCGAACAAATATTAATCACTTGTCCTTGTCCTCGCTTAATCATCATCGGAGTTATCGCTCTTGTCATATATAAAAGCCCTTTGATATTGGTATCAATCATGGTGTCCCAATGCTCTAATTTACCTGCTTGAATAGGTTCGAAACCGAGAGCTAATCCGGCATTATTAATCAGCAAGTCTATATTTTTCCATTCATCTTCAAGGTCATTAATAACCTCCGTTATGTTTTCCGCAAAGCGAATATCAAAATCAAGTACTTTAACATCAGTATGGTATTGTTCCTTTAATGATTCCTCCAATGCCAGCAAATTACTTTTTCGTCTTCCTGTCAAAATCAGATTATATCCGTTTTCAGCAAACAACCGTGCTGTTGCTCTCCCTATTCCTGAACTTGCTCCAGTAATAAAAACAGTTTTATCATTTGCTAAACTGCCTTCTCTTTTCTCCTCTTCTTTGTCGGAAGTATCTAAGAAAGTAAATGCTCCTGTCTGTGGATATAAAAAACGATTATTCAAGGCAGTGGTATCTAAAGAAGGGTCGTTTTTCTTAGCTAGAATAAAATGTTTTTCTGCTAAATCAAAATCTCCTATCTTGAAATATATTTCTGCTAAGTCAAAAAAAGCATAAGGATGCTTAGGGTTTAATTGCGTAGCTTTTTCCAGATGCTTAATCGCATTTCCATACTTTTTGAACTGTGTTTCCGATATTTTTTTAGAAGGAATGTCTTTTTGCGTCAAATTAAATACCTCATTTTCTGAGTAGTCAGAATCGCTTATTTCATCTAATAGCGTAATCGCATCGCTATTATTTGGACTGAGGGTAATTATCTTATGCAAATCCTGTTTTACGGCTTCTTTATTTTCAGAATTCGCCGCTAAATGGTATCTCGCTTTTTTGATTTGTAAATTTATATCGTCAGGATAATTATTAATTAGCTCATTAAGTGCATTAATTCCTTCGTCAAATTTTTTCTCCTTAATTAACGAATCAATTCTATCCATTTCGACTATTTTCGAAAAGAAATCGGGGTCATTAGCTCCTAATACTCGATTGGGTTGAGATGTGTTTTCGGAGTCTTGAATGTCATCAAATATGAATGACGAATTACTGTTCAATGAGAAATTTTCTTCCATTTGAGGTTCTACAATTGGATTAACCGTTTTTAGAATTGGTTCTGCTAAAGTCGGAATTTCAATAATAGGCTGTTCTTCTTCTGTTTCTTTGATTTCAGTATTAGAATCTATATTCTCTAAAGAGCCATTCTCTTTTACAATTTCGATACGATCTTGAGTTGGCGAAATATTTTCGATAAAGAAATCAGCTTCTTGAATTTCAGCCAAAGCGGCATCTATTTCAGAAGGACTAAGACTCTCTGAATTGTTTTTTTGTGCTGAAAAAGATGGTTTGTGCTCTTGAAATTCCATATTTCTTTTTTCTTCCATTGAAAAATCAATTGTCACAGGAACTGGTTGAGCATTTTCGATAGACTCTTCCAATATGATTGTATTTTCGAAAACATTAGAATCAGCTAAATTTCCGTTTATATTTTTAGTCTTTAGATATGAGTTTAGAAAATGAAAATCTCCATTTTCCAAATCTTCAAATTTTTCTAAAGGTGCATTTTTTATTATACTGAAAAACGTTTCTAAGTCTCCTACAATTTGGTTGATGGATTTAACTTTAGAATCATTTTCAGTGCCTTTTAATTGTCTGGTTTCCAAGTATTCGGATTGCCAATAATTAAAATATTGTATGATGTGGTTGTTTTTCTCAATTCTCGTAGTATGGCGAAAGTAGGTTTCTGATTCTGTATCAAAATATTTTCCTTTGACAATTACAGAGGCTAAATTACCATTTCTTTCGAACAAATTTAAATTTGAGTTTGAATTGTAGAGACATTTTTCCGATTTCAGCAAGTTATCTGACACCAATAATATTAATTTACTTGATACTGGAATCTGATCAAGAAATTGAGTTTCAAAATCTAATTCAGACAACGTTTCAACAGATAAATCTGCATTGGCAATCAGCCTGCTCAAATAAGTAGCAGTGTCCTGGTTGGCACTATGATGGGCAATAACTACATCGGGGTTGCTCATAATTTAATTTGACAGCAATTCATAATTTATTACAAAAAGATACTACAATCTATTCTTTTAACGAAGTATTTCCATGAGTGTTTTGTCATTATTACTTCAATTATAAGTTTTTGAGTTTAAAATTACGCTTTCTACATAAAACCAACAATTTATTCATTTATTAGACATTATTACGAATGAATTCATATGGATTAAAAATGTTCTTTTTACTTCACTCTTCGTCAAGTACTCATCTTAATACCTATGGGCATTAGATTCCTTGCTTTCCTTGATTGAAATAAAAATTCCTGTTTTTTCTCTCATTCAATCCAATTCGTAATATTGTCTATTGAATTAGATTTATTAACCAATTCTATATTTGTATATTTACCCGCTTTTTCTTTAAAAAATAGCCTACTCAAGATTCTCATTTGACGATAAAGATAGGTTATTACGCCATATTAGTTAGCATGACAATTATTTTTTTAGTATATTAGGTTTCAATAATATTAACTTAAAAATTGAAGCTATGGTTATGCATCAAAAATATAATCAATACACTACCAATGATTTAAAGATTTGGTCTCAATTGTTCAATTCTCAAAATAATTTATTACCCAATAGAGCCAGTAAATCATTCATTTCCTCAGTAGTTAGTCTTTCAGATTCGTTAAATGAATCGAAGATTGTTGACTTCGGTGAATTAAATAAAAAATTATCTTCTAAAAACGGTTGGGAAGTCGTCGTTGTCCCTGGTTTAATTCCTGTCGAAGAGTTTTTCGAAATGTTGAGCAAAAAACAATTTCCTTCATCGACTTGGCTTAGAACAGAAGATCAGTTAGAATACCTAGAAGAGCCTGATATGTTTCATGATATTTATGGGCATATTCCTTTGCTCATGAATAATGACTATGCCGATTTTATGACTGAATTTGGTCGTTTGGGTGTGAAATATCAAAACAGACCTGAAGTTATCAAACAACTTCAAACATTATATTGGTTTACGATAGAATTTGGTCTGATTAAAGAAGATGGACAAATCCGAATTTACGGGGCAGGAATTTTATCATCAGAAAAAGAAACCAAACATATTTTTGAATCTGACATTAATGCTCATCCTTTTGATATTCAACATATCATCAATACACCTTACGATATTAGTGATATTCAGCTAGATTATTTTGTCATTGATAGTTACAAAAACTTGTTCGAATCGTTGGCTCAATTTGAAGAAATTATTAATAAATAGAACCTATTAAAAAAGGTCTATCGAGCATGATGCCCAATAGACCTTAATTTTTATTTTGCAAACATTATTTATGTTAAGCAGATACTTGTTCTTTGTATCCTTCAACTAATAATGAAACATTATTTTTGAGTACTTCGATAAACCCTTTTTCGATGGCAAATTGAAATACTTCACCATCAGATTTAGTAATTTTTACAACACCCGTTACTAAAGAAGAAACGATAGGTGCGTGATTACTCAAAACTTCAAAAGATCCATTTACTCCTGGTACTTTTACTGAGTTAATATCGCCTGTAAAAATAATTTTATCTGGACTTAAAATACTAATTTGCATATCCTAATAAAGTTTATAATAATTAATTAAACAGATTCAGCTAACATTTTCTTTCCAGCTTCTATTACTTCATCAATAGTACCTTTCAAGTTAAATGCTGCTTCTGGATATTCATCCATTTCACCGTCAATAATCATATTGAAACCACGTATTGTTTCTTCGATTGGAACCAATACCCCTTTCATACCTGTAAACTGTTCTGCCACATGGAATGGTTGAGATAAGAACCTTTGAACTTTACGAGCTCTATATACGATGTTTCTATCTTCTTCAGAAAGCTCATCCATACCCAAGATGTTAATAATATCTTGAAGTTCGTTATATCTTTGAAGAATTGCTTGAACTCTACGAGCACAAGTATAATGTTCGTCACCGATAATAGCTGGATCCAAAATTCTTGAAGTAGAATCAAGAGGATCAACTGCTGGGTAAATACCCAAAGAAGCAATCTTACGAGACAATACCGTTGTTGCATCCAAATGGGCGAAAGTTGTTGCTGGAGCTGGATCCGTTAAATCATCCGCTGGTACATATACTGCCTGAACAGAAGTAATTGAACCTCTCTTCGTTGAAGTAATACGCTCCTGCATCATACCCATTTCTGTAGCCAATGTTGGTTGGTAACCTACCGCAGATGGCATACGTCCAAGAAGTGCTGATACCTCAGAACCTGCTTGCGTAAATCTAAATATATTATCTACGAAGAAAAGAATATCTTTTCCACCGTTAGGATCTTTCAAATCACCATCACGGTAATATTCGGCCATAGTCAAACCAGACAAAGCAACACGAGCACGTGCACCAGGAGGTTCATTCATCTGTCCATATACTAAAGTTGCTTTTGAGTTTTCTAAAGCTTTTTTGTCCACTTTAGATAAATCCCATCCACCACTTTCCATAGATTCTTTAAATTCTTTTCCGTAATCAATTACGTCAGATTCTAAAAACTCTCTTAATAAATCGTTACCCTCACGAGTACGTTCCCCTACCCCTGCGAATACAGAAATACCTTCATAAGCTTTGGCAATATTGTTTACCAACTCCATGATAAGTACGGTTTTACCAACACCTGCACCACCGAAAAGACCAATTTTACCCCCTTTAGAATAAGGCTCGATAAGGTCAATTACTTTGATACCTGTATAAAGAACTTCTGTAGAAGTAGAAAGGTCTTCGTATTTAGGAGGAGTACGGTGAATAGGGTAAGAATTTTCATCAATTTTTACATCACCAATACCATCAACTGGTTCTCCGATTACATTAAATAATCGTCCTTTAATTTGTTCACCAATAGGCATAGAAATAGGACGCCCTGTATCTTTAACTTCTTGTCCTCTTACAAGACCTTCGGTAGCTTCCATAGATATTGTTCTAACAGCATTACCACCTAAGTGTTGCTGTACTTCCAATACTACTTTTACTCCGTTTTTGTCGATTTCTAATGCGTTATTAATTGGAGGCAATGAAGCGCCTTCAAAACTAACATCTACAACTGGACCAATAATTTGTTTTATGTGACCAATATTTGCCATAATAATTAGATATTGATTGGTTATTATTGAATAAATATTCTTATCAAAAAAGAACAACGCTATTTTTTATCTATTTTGAATAAATAATAGTGTTATTTTTTAATTTCGGCACAAAGATAAGGACATTTACATTTTTAGGTATAAAAAAAGGCATCTTATTATTAAAAAAGATGCCTTTTCTTAAATTATTTTTAAAATAATCAAAATATCTTCGATTATTCTTCTTCAGACTCTGGTTTTAGCTTTGCATTTAAAGCATCATATCTTTCATTGATATGTTCTTTTAATTCATCAAAAGCCATTTCTTTAGTTGCAACCTGTGCATCTGCACCAATTGCATCAATAATTTTCTTGAATTGAGCATCTTCTGCAATCTTTCTAGCCTCTTCTTTATTTTCTTTCAAGAAGTTCGCTGCTATTTGATTGAATATCTCATCTCCCATTTGAGCTGCATATTGACCATACTTTTGTTTGAATGCTGCAATTACATCTTCGTGAGTGATAGAGATTTCTTTTTTCTTAGCATATTCAGAAGCGAAATATGACATGAACAATTGTTTTGACTGTTCAGGTGCCATTCTATCAAACTCCTCTGCATCAAAAGTTTCTTCGTTATTTAATTCAGCTGATTTTTTAATGAATTCCATTGGAAATTCAATATTGCTATTCTCTGCTAAGTGAAGCATTACTTCATTACCAACCAAGTTATTGATAATTCTATCGTAATCGTTTCTTACTCTCTCTTCGATTATCTTTCTTGCTTGTTCTTCGGTAGTAACTTCTTCTCCGAAGTTTTTCTTAAACAAGTCCTCTGTCAATTCTCCTTTTTCGAAACGGCTAACGCCTACGATTGTAGCTTCGAAAGAATCTCCAACAACTACATCAGCATCACCTTCTTCTTTCTTTAAATAATATTTATCTAAAATTTCAGGTGTTAGCTTGTCATTGAATTCAGAAAAAGCAAAACGAATAATGTCTCCTTTCTTCTTCGTCAATAATTCTTTTTTAATTTCTTCTCCTGTTATTCTATCAACAGATTCTTGGAATTCACATTCCCAACCATCTGCTTTGATAGCATCACCATCTAGCTCTTTTAATTGGAAAGTAACTACATCTGATGCTACAATATCATTTTCAACATCAACGTTTTCACCGTTCTGAGAACGCAACATATCGAACTGTTCAGCATAAAACTCCTCAGAGATTTCCGTCAATACTGGTTTTTCAACACCAATATTTTCTAATCCGTCTAAAGTAATAGCAGACATATCAGGTGCTAAACCTACGGTATATTGAAAATCGTATTGGTCTTCTAATTTTTTTGGGTCTAAATCAATTTGTTGATTTTCTAAAGGAATAGGAAACCCAACTGTTTTCATATCTTTTAAGAAAGACTCAATTTCTGTTTGTAACAAATTAGAAATTACGTCAGCAAAAATTGGTTTACCGTATAATTTTTTGACAAAAGAAATTGGTGTTTGACCTTTTCTGAATCCTTTAAGCGTTGCTTTTTTACTATAATCTTTTAACGCTTTTTTGAATTTAGGTTCAAAATCTGATTTAGTAATAGAAACAGTGAAATTTACATTTAACTGATCAACGTCTTCTCTAATTACGTTAGGCATGATGGTTTTTATTTTTTAGAACTAAAACAAAAAAAGAGACTGTTTTAAAAATAGTCTCTTTTTAGGATAACAATTGTATAATAGTTATAATCTTTTAAATAAGTGCGGGTGGAGGGACTCGAACCCCCACGCCGTGAAGCACCAGATCCTAAGTCTGGCATGTCTACCAATTTCATCACACCCGCGCGAAATATTTTTTTTTGAGAGTGCAAATATATAAACATTAAATGAATTATCAATTTTTTTTATTATTTTTTTACGTATTATAGTGTTATAACATCATAATTTTCATTGAATGAATATCTCTCGCTTTAATTACTCCTTATTATTTGCTATAATTTACATCAATTCTTGTACCTCCTCTACTGTCAGTCCTGTTTCCTTTATAATTTCTTCTAAGGGTTCACCATATTTCAACATGGTTTTGGCGAGTTTATATTTTGCCTCTTGTTTTTGTTGTCTTTCTTTTTCTACCCTTTCCTCCGCTTCTATCCTGTCTTTTATTGCTTTTTCTGCCATAACTTTTGCTTTTTGAGC
>CALAJP010000091.1 GCA_937922815.1 uncultured Saprospiraceae bacterium | reverse complement strand
CTTCGTCAAGTACTCATCTTAATACCTATGGGTATTAGATTCCGTGCTTTCCTTGATTGAAATAAAAATTCCTGTTTTTTCTCTCATACAATCCAATTCGTAATATTGTCTAATATTCTATTTTTAATTGTTTTTTCGTATTCCTTTTTTAATTGTAGTAGATTTTTTCTAAAAAAAGTTGGCTGAATAAAAAGAAAATAAATACTCAAAAAGTAAATGCCATCTTTTTGAGTATGAAAAACAGTATTTCTACACCTTTACATTACCTATACAAGTGCTATTCTTTCCTTATCAATCCCCACTACAAGGTTACTTTACACATTCTTCTACAATCACCATCAAATAGGACAATATAGCGAACAGATCGACCTTAAAAGTATATAATTTTGCCATGTAGTATTTTTGTAGGGTATTCATTTTGCATAAAACATAAATTTTGATATTAAATTTAGACCAACAATCAAAATGATATTTTATGGATACACTTCACAGAAATTTATTAAAACTATTTTTCTTTTTATTTACGACGATGGCATATTCACAAACAGATGTTGTCAAAGTAGTAAATAATGAAAACGGAATGCAGTTAATTGTAAACGGAGATAAGTTTATGATTAATGGAATGAATTGGGATTTTATACCTATTGGTACCAATACACTTTCGGCTGACTTTTGGAATAAACCCGATGACATAATTATGGCTGGGTTGGACAGTGAAATGTCTTTGCTTCGCAATATGAATGTAAATGTCATTCGTCAGTACACAGGAATTCCTGCCAAATGGATTCAATATATTTATGAAAAATATGGCATTTATACCATGCTAAACCATTCGTTCGGAAGATATGGTTTGACACTTGACGGAGTTTGGACTCCTGTTACTAAATATGATGAAAAAAGAACGCAAGATTTTTTAATGGCTGAGATTGAATCTTTGGTCAATGAATATAAAAACACTCCAGGTCTTTTATTGTATTTGTTAGGAAATGAGAATAATTACGGATTATTTTGGCAAGGTTCCGAAACCGAAGATTTTCCTGATGGTGAAGAAAAAATTAATGCTGTAGGTGAATTAAGAGGTCGTCCGATGTATCGTTTAATGAACGACGCAACAAAGAAAATGAAGGCAATAGATCCTAATCATCCAGTTGCCATCTGTAACGGAGATGTTTTGTTTATAGATATAATTGCTGAAGAATGTAAGGATGTTGATATTTATGGAACCAATACATACAGAGGAGAATCGTTCGGAGATATTTTTAAGGTTGTCAAAGAAAAATTGAACAAACCAATTATGTTTACAGAGTTTGGTTCTGATGCTTTTAATGCTATTAAGAATGCTGAAGATCAAAAAATGCAGGCATTTTATATGGTGAATAACTGGAAAGAGATTTATCAAAATGCAGCAGGCTTAGGGCAAGCTAATAATTCATTAGGTGGGTTTACTTTTCAATTTTCTGATGGATGGTGGAAAGCAGGTTTTGACAAAAGAAAAGACGCAGATTCTCATCAAACGGAAGCTACTTGGTCAGGTGGCGGTTATAAATGGGATTTGGCTGGCGAAGGAGCCAACAACATGAATGAAGAATGGTTTGGAATCTGTGCTAAAGGTTCTACTGACCCAAGAGGGCTTTATGAATTGTATCCACGAGCTGCTTATTATGCATTAAAAGAAGCTCATAATTTGAACCCCTACGAAGAAGGAACTAACCTGAATTTTGTAACTAAGTATTTTGAAAATATTGATTTGACTGAAGCAGTGCTAAAAGCACGTGGCGACAAAGCGGCTTTGGCAGGGCAAGACAATAATAAAATCAAGCTTAGCAATATGCAAGCTAAATTTACGACATTTAACACAGGTGGAAACTTATTGACAACACCTGATGCTGCCGACCCTGATGAAAACACTTATCCTAGTGAAACAGGTTTTGACCATATGCAATCTTATTTTATTGGAATTCAGGGACAACCTTCTTCCAATATGAAAGCAGAAGTTAATTTCAATATTCTTGGTAATGTAGCTCAAAATCCAATTGACGAGGTATTTTATGAAAATAGAGGTTTGCCCGTTGAGGTTGTTGGTAAAGACGGAAATATTGCAATAACTGACCCCAATAGAGTTCAAGTATATAATGCTTCTTTTGAATGGAATACTAAAATTGCAGATGTAAGAGGTTTTTATAGAACAGGGCATTATCATTGGGGATACGAAGGAGATTTCTTTGGTTTGTATCCAGAAGCTAATTATGGACCTAATTTAGATATTTATAATGGTGAAATTTCAGGAATAGAAGTCGATGGCAAAGGAGATTTGAAAGGTTTGAAAGCCGCTTTTGGTCCTCAATTATGGTGGGGAGCAAATCCTGCCGTACTTCTAAAATATCGTAAACATATTGGAAAATTTCATGTAACAGGTGTTTTTCACGAAGATGTTGATGATTTTGGTACAATTGTATCTTCATTGGCGGTTCCCATGCCAAGAACAAGAAGAGCTACTTTACAAGTAGAAAGAGAAATTGGTGGTTTTGAAATTACGCTTGGAGGTATCTGGGGAGGTCAACCATTAAATGGTAGAGAATTCCAATTTACAGAGGGTGAGTCCGGGAATTATACGGTTTACACTGACGAAGTGAATAATAAAGACAATTGGGGTGGAAAAGCAAAAGTTACTTTCTCAAAAGGAGCATTCAATTGGTACGCACAAGCTTCTGCAATGGGCTTAGTTGCCAATGGTGGCGGTGATTATACTCGTACATTTACGGGTTGGACGTTGAAAGATAGCGGAAGTGGAAACCAAACTAATTTCTTGACCGGTCTTACGTTTAGCGTTGGGGATGTGCAGATAGCACCTAACTTCTTATGGCAAAAACCAATCGTAGGTCCTATGCCTAATGATGTACAAGGGCCAGGAAGGTTAAGAAATATTTTAGATGATCCGTTTATTGTTAGAGCAAACCGAGAAACAGTAGCAGGAGAATTATTATTAACTTTTGACCCAACTCCAGGAACATGGATGTATTCTTGGGATAACGACAGGGCTGAAGATGCTAAGTTTGCTGCCAGTGTAGGGTTTGTATTTCGTCATCATCCAACGGCTCAAGATGCTGCTATCGGATTTTTGGGCAATCGTACTTTATTTGCTTTCCCTAATTCTGCACCCGCAGAAGACTTATGGGAACTGAATACACGAATAGTTTCTAAGGTAAATAAAGACTTGGGAATTATCGGCAATTTTTACGCTGGTAACGCACAGGCAAGAGGTAGCGATGATAGATTAATTCATAGAGCAGGAGGAGATATTAGAATGATTTATAAAAAATATAAACTTCAACACACATTCAAATTCAATGACTGGGGACCTTTTGATTATCATCGTGATTTTAACTTGACTTACCCCGCTCAATTGATGTTAGATTTATCAACAACTATTGAAAAACCAGATTGGTTTGTGTTGCCAAGCACTCAAATTGGAATTCGAGGAACATGGCGTTCGTTAGACCAATACTCTCCAAGGTATTTACCTAATGCAGCGGCAGAATTTTCTAACCAACCAACCATTAGTCCTATAGGGTTTGATGACGGTAGCGAATGGGAAATTAGAACTTATATACACATCAATATTGGTAAATAAATTAAAATAAAAATGGAAAACAAAAAAAATAATCACTTTAGGTTTTCACTATTATTCGCAAGTATTTTTGCAGTGTTTACCAGTTGTGAAAGAGAAATATCAGACGAGGTAGAATTTGCTACTTTTCCTGCAACAGGAGATATATTCACAGATGACCCCATCGGATTAGGAACGTTTTTTTACTTCCCTTATGGGCCAAG
This sequence comes from uncultured Saprospiraceae bacterium, assembly GCA_937922815.1. GTDB lineage: Bacteria > Bacteroidota > Bacteroidia > Chitinophagales > Saprospiraceae > CALAJP01. The sequence continues at coordinate 6,903 of CALAJP010000091.1, read as the reverse complement.
TCCAGAAAACCCTCCAGGTTCTAAGCCAACAGCTTGGTCTGTTGATAATGAAGTTAGTTATGAAGGTGATGCTTCAATGAGATTCGATGTTCCTAATGCTGATGATCCTGAAGGAAACTTTGCAGGAGCAATTTTCAGAATAGATGGAGAAGGTTCAGGAAGAGATTTGACAGGTTTTGATGCCTTAACTTTTTGGGCTAAAGCCTCTCAAAATGTTACGATTAATGAAATGGGATTTGGAGAAGATTTCGGAGAAAATAAATATGTTACCACCCGACAGAATGTTCCTTTAACAACGAATTGGGTAAAATATATTATTCCTATCCCTGACCCATCAAAATTAGTAAGAGAAAGAGGAATGTTTCGTTATGCTGCGGGTTCTGTGAATGAACTTGGTTATACATTTTGGGTAGATGAATTAAGATTTGAAAAGCTGGGAACAGTAGCGCAACCTCAACCTGCTATATTTAGTGGTCAAGATTTAGTTCAACAGACATTTAATGGTTCTGAATTGAACGTAACTGGAATAACACAAACGTATAATTTAGCAAATGGAGTGAATCAAACCGTTGTTGCAGCACCTTCTTATTTTACGTTTTCATCTTCTAATCCAAATGCCGTTCAAGTTTCGAGTTTAGGAGAAATATCAGTTGTTGGAGAAGGAACAGCCAAAGTTTCTGCTTTAATTGCAGGCGTAAAAGCGAAAGGTTCTTTAGAAATAACTTCAACGGGAAATATTGTTTCTGCTCCTACACCTCAAGCACCTGCTGCTGAGGTTATTTCCTTGTTCAGTAATCAATATGATAATGTTCCAGTAACAACATTTAGGGCTGACTTCGGAAATACAGAAATTAGTGATATTGCTGTTAATGGAGACGATTTTAAACTCTATTCAAACCTAAATTTTGTAGGTATTCAGTTCCCTACCATTGATGCTACGGGAAAAAGTTCTTTGTTTCTGGATATTTATACCAATGATGTTGCAAACGGAAATTTCCAAGTTCAGGTAAGAGACCAAGGAACAAACGGAGAGTTGAACACTAATATTTTTACAGGTCAACCAATAGAAGATGATGCTGAAACAAGATTGGATTTATCGCCTAGTCAATTAACCCCTGGACAATGGATTACGATTGAAGTTCCTTTGACGGGAGGTTTGACAAACCAAAAAAGCAACATTTCACAAATCGTTTTTGTCGGCGATATTGATTTCTTGATGGATAACCTTTATTTCCGTTAATAATTTAAAAAATTGAATATGAAAAAATATAAAAATATACTTGGTTTTATTCCTTTACTATTGGCTTTAATAATGAGCTGTAGCAATGATGATACTCAAAAAGTAGTAAATTTTACTCAAATCAGTATGCAAGATGAATTCGATACTGATGGTACTCCAAACTCTTCTATTTGGGGTTACGAAATTGGAACTGGAGCTAACGGTTGGGGAAATAATGAACTTCAATATTATACTGATAGGACGGAAAATGTAACGGTTCAGAATGGAAAATTATTAATCACAGCAAGAGAAGAAGATTTTAACGGTTCTTCATATACGTCTGCTCGATTAATTACAAAAGATTTATTCGAACAACGGTACGGAAGATTTGAAGCAAGAATTAAATTGCCTTACGGTCAAGGAATTTGGCCGGCTTTCTGGATGTTGGGGGCGGATATTGATGAAAATAGCTGGCCTGCTTGTGGCGAAATTGATATTATGGAATATAGAGGTCAAAACCCCAGTGTCTTAATTGGCAGTGTTCATGGACCAGGGTATAGTGGCGGAGAAGCAATTTCGAAAGAATATACATTGGAGAATGACCGATTCGATACAGGTTTCCATGTTTTTGGAATTGAATGGGGACCAGAATATATCAATTATTATGTCGATGATGTTCTTTATAATCAAATTACGCCCGAAGATGTAACGGGAGAATGGGTATTTAATAAACCATTTTTCATTTTAATGAATCTGGCAATTGGAGGCAATTTTGTCGGCTCGCCAAATGACGAAACGGTTTTTCCTCAAACGATGATTGTAGACTATGTCCGAGTTTACAACAACTAATTTCTAATAATTCAAACTAAAAAATTTATCATGATAAAAATATTTAATTCCCCGATACTACTTTTTCTGTCTTTCATTACCATCGCCTTTTTTGGGTGTAATGAAGATGATGATAATTCTTTGCCACAGGTAGAGGCTGGTTTCACTTACACTTTAGATAGTAATACGGGTACTGTAACTTTTCTAAATACTTCAGAAAAAGCGAACACTTACCAATGGGATTTTGGAGATGGAAGCACTTCCACTGAAATCAACCCCGTAAGAACGTACCCAACAGGTACTTATACCGTAAAATTGACGGCTTCGAATGTAGCAGGGGCATCTGACATTTTCGAAGACCAAGTTGTTATAGCTCTTCCTGAGGAGATTATGTTACCAATGACTTTCGACGGTGCTAACGTAGATTATACGCCAAGTTTATTTAATGGAGCAAGTTTTGAAGTGGTTGATAACCCTGCTCCTGGAGGTTCAAATAATGTAGCTTCTCAAGTAGGTGCTATTACCAATAGTGGTGCTGCATTTGAAGGACTATTTTTTGACTTAGGTTCAAACATTGACTTGACTACTTTGAAATCAATTAAAATGAATTTCTGGTCTGATAAAGCAGTTGACGTTTTAATGAAATTAGAAGAAGGAACAGAAGCTGCTATTGAAATAACGGCAAGCCATGGAGGAACAGGATGGGAAGAATTGTTCTTTACTTTCAATAACTCAGCTCAATACGCAAGATTAACTTTGTTCGTAGATGGGCCGGGTACTACAGCGGGAACATTTTATATAGATGATGTACAACAAACAGAAACACCCGTTGCTGAATTTGATTCAGGATTATTAATGAATGGCGATTTTGAAAACGGTGCAGAACCTTGGATTGGAAATGGATTAAATGTAGTTACTGAAGGCGGAAATAGTTTTAATCTAGTAAATGTAGAACAAGCAGGAAATGCTTTTGATGTTAATTTGAGTCAAGTAGTTTCATTGACGCAAGGCACTAATTACACCTTGACTTTTTATGCTTCATCGGATAGAGAACGAACAATATTGGCAGGGATTGGATTGAATGAAGCTCCTTGGACTAACACCACAAAAGAGATAACGCTTTCCACTGAATTAACAAAATACACATTACAATTAGCAGCTTCAGACTTTGGAATTCCTAATAGTAGAGTAATTTTTGATATGGGAGCTGCAGTAGGGACAGTCGTTATTGATAAAGTTGCTTTGACAGAAGGAGGTGACGGCAGTGATTCTAATAACCCTGATGATGGAAACAACGGAGGAGGTGATTCTTTTGACTCTGGATTATTAATGAATGGTGATTTTGAAAACGGTGCAGAACCTTGGATTGGAAATGGATTAGATGTTGTTACTGAAGGCGGAAATAGTTTTAATCTTGCAAATGTAGAACAAGCAGGAAATGCTTTTGATGTTAATTTGAGTCAAGTAGTTTCATTGATACAAGGCACTAATTACACCTTGACTTTTTATGCTTCATCGGATAGAGAACGAACAATATTGGCAGGGATTGGATTGAATGAAGCTCCTTGGACTAACACCACAAAAGAGATAACACTTTCCACTGAATTAACAAAATATACTTTGCAATTAGCAGCTTCTGACTTTGGAATTCCTAATAGTAGAGTACTTTTTGACATGGGAGCTGCTGTTGGAGTCGTAGTTATCGATGAAGTTACTTTGACAGAAGGAGGTGACGGTAGTGATTCTAATCCTGATGATGGAAACAACGGAGGAGGTGATTCTTTCGACTCTGGATTATTAATGAATGGCGATTTTGAAAATGGGGCATCTCCTTGGACTATTGGTGTGGGTTCAGACGCTGTACCAACAGTAATGGCTGACGGAAACACCTATTATCAAGTAGATGTAGCTGCTGCAGGAAATCCTTTTGATGTAAATATGAGTCAAACAGGACTTTCTTTAACTGAAGGCTCTACGTATAAATTATCTTTTGATGCTTGGACTAATGCAGCAACAGCGAGTAGAGATATTGTAGCGGGAATAGGAAGAAGTGGTGGCGATTTCGCTAATGTAACTGAAACAAAAACTATTACTACGACTCGTCAAACTTTTGAATTAAATCTAACGGTTAATTTTTCTGATGAATCGAACGGTAGAGTTATTTTTGATTTAGGTGCTGCTATTGGGCAAGTAAATATTGATGATGTTTCTTTGTTTTTAAATGATGATGGCGGAAACTCTGGTGGTGGAGACACGAGTGGTTCAGGTTCTGCTCCAAATACTGCTGCACCAACGCCACCGGCACGTGATGCTGCTAATGTAATTTCATTATACAGTGATGCTTATACAAATATAACTGTTTCAGAATGGTCAACATCTTGGGATGATGCTAATGTAACTGATGATATGGCAGGTGGAAATAATGTTAAAAAAGTATTGTTAGGTGATACAGGTGGTTTCTGGGGAGTTGATTTTTCTTCTAATTCTTTTGATGCATCAAGTTTTACACATTTCCACATGGATTATTATATCGTAGATGACTTAGCTGCAGGGCAAGTATTAAACCCTAAATGGTCTAACCATGCAGCTGGTGGTGGAGAAGTAAATGCATTAGATTTGACTAACCCTGTTGCTCAAACTGGACAATGGGTTTCTATTGATATTCCAATTTCAGATTTTATGGCAATCAATGGAGCTGACAAGAATAACTTAGCCCAGTTTATTCTTTCAGGCGCTCAAACTGTAGATGAAGTATATATTGACAATATTTATTTGTATAAAGAATAGAAATTGAATAGTCTCAGTAAAGAAAACTAATCCAGTGAAGCTTGTAGCTTTACTGGATTTTTTGTGTAATTACTAGACATTATCATTCCGTCACCAACTACTACCTTAGCAATCTTGGTGATGTGGAACTATAGTCTTGATGAGTCCAAAGTAAAAGAAATTAAAGAGGAACTGGTTAGAAGAATTTAGTATTAATAGTATTTTTTGTAATGCTCATTTTTTATTGATTACTATTTTTTTATACAAAAAATATCGTTTAACTGCTTTACCATTCCACCATTTCCAGAAAGAGTTATTTTGCCTATTTTTTCTGAAATTTTCTCAACATATTCCATTTCTTTAAGTCGGAATAGCATCGCATTGTCTTCCATCAATTTAGCAGTATTTAGTAAACTACGAGTAGAGGCTGTTTCTTCACGTCTAAAAATGCTTCTAGCTTGTGCTTGTTTTTGAGCAATTAAGACTTCATTCATTATCTCTTTGACATCGCCAGGTAAAATAATATCTCTAATACCCGCAAAATTTACTTCTACGCCTAGCTTTTCATTTTTAGTTTTTAAGTATTCTAAAACTGAATTTTCAATCACTTTTTTATTCATTAATAATTCATCCAAACTAACTTCTCCTACATGCTCTCTTAAAGCCATTTGAGCGAAAGTATAAAGTTGTTTTTTGTAATCTTTATTGTCAACCAATGCCTTATTGATGTCAATAATATTAAACATCAAGTCAAAATTAATTCGTAAAGTAGCTTTGTCTTTTGTTAATAATTCCTGCCCAGCTATTTCTAACAATTGTTGACGGACATCTATTCTTTCAATTTTGATAGAATTAGAATTATTCCAAAAATAATAAACACCACCATCCAAAGTTTCAGTTAGCTTATCATTGACATATAAAAGTGCTTTTTCATTTGGTAAAACATTTACCTGTATCATATAGCTTTTCAAAGAATTCATTAATCTTGAATTATTGATTAATTCCTTTGGAACAATAGCTTCATCGGTATCATAATAATCAAAAGTTTGAGATATGGCATCTTTCCAATAAGCGTATCTTCCCCCCGTTAAAATTCTATGAAATCTACCTTTCCTTTTTTCAATGACTATTTCATTGTCCTTAATATCAACCACATTTAATCGCTTCATTAAGAATTCTTTTTTTTCTATAATTTCCCAAGGCAAATTGCATTTAAATAGTTCAGTCACATTATACTTTTTAATTTTAGTATTAAAAGGCTTGAAGTATGTCCCCTCTCCTAAAATGTCAATTAAATCATTGTTTTTATAAACTAATCCCCTCTCGTAACTATTTAATGTAATTGTGAACATGATTTTATATTTTTAATTTTTTAATTTTTGATAATTGAAATCAATAAGTTGCTTCCACTCTTTATTTAAGCGGAAATAATTTTCAGCAGTTTGATAAGACTAAGGTGTTTTGGAATCCTTCGTAACACTAAGTGGTTTAATGCTATCCCGATAAACCAAAAGACTTAAGCCGCTTCAAATACTTTTTTAAATTGTTTTCAAGGCAAATAAATAGCTGTTTACATTGAATAATGAATTCGTTTGCAAACCGAAAACAACTTATTTCTTTCATTTTGTTATAAATTCAGAATGGAAATCTGACTTCTGTTTTCAACAGAAAAACTGAGCTATAAGACGTTTGTCTTAGCAGGAATCGAACCTGCGACACACTGCATAATTACAGTTGCTCTAACCAATTACTATTTAGAAACTAAATCTAAAAGCGTCTACCAATTCCGCCATACCTAATTCTAGGTAGTAGGACTCGAACCTACATAGTAGTGAATTCAAATATGAACTCATAACAATTTGAGTAAAGTTGAATACAAGAAACCAATATTTTCTTAAATAGGCACCTGTACAATGGTGTTATACAGAAACACTCAACAAGACTTCACTCTAAACAAAAAGAACTTTTTCTTTTCGATGATTCAAATATACATTCAGTAGTACGCATTGATTTTGCGTAGTAAAGTTTTTTATTTTTGATGCTTGTTAATTATTTTTAAGATTAAGTCATTTTAGCATTCCCAAATACTT
>CALAJP010000090.1 GCA_937922815.1 uncultured Saprospiraceae bacterium | reverse complement strand
AACGATGATGGAATTACTGCACCAGGAATGCGAAACTTGGTATTGGCAGTAAAAGAAATGGGAGAAATAGTGGTTGTAGCACCCGACTCTGCCCGTTCTGGACATTCAAATGCCATAACCCTCGAAAAACCCATTATTCTGGAAGAAGTGAAAGACTATATGGAAGGCGTGGAAGCGTATAAATGTTCGGGAACACCTGTCGATTGCATAAAATTAGCGAAGAGTATTATTCTGAAAGACCGAAAAATAGATTTGTGTTTGTCAGGCGTTAATCATGGAGCAAACAACACGATTAATGTGGTGTATTCGGGGACAATGGCAGCAGCGATGGAAGCAAGTATCAGTGGCATTCCTGCCATAGGATTTTCGATTTTGAATTTTGGTTGGGATGCAAATTTTGATGCCACCAGAACTTATATTACCAAAATAGTAAGCCATGTATTGAAAAACGGAATGGGAGATGCTCATTTATTGAATGTGAATGTTCCTGACTTACCAGCCGAAGAGTTAAAAGGCATTAAATTATGTCGTCAGGCAAAAAATATTTGGGTAAACGAATTTGAAGAACGAATTAATCCACATAACAAAAAATATTATTGGATGACAGGAGAGTTGAGCCAAGTGGATAAAGGAACCGATAATTGTCAATATTATTTGAATAATGGCTACGTTTCGATAGTTCCTTGCATTTTCGATTTAACTGATTATCAAGCGATACCATCATTGGCACAACTTGAATCGCTTTAATTCGTTACTAAATCATTATTCTTTCATTAATCAGTAAAATATGCAACGAAATTCAGTTGTTTTTGGAATGCTATATGGTGTTGCTTTCCCCATTATAGGTTTTTTTATATTTAGATTATTTTTTCAAATGTTTTCAGACCAAAAGAATGAAAGTCTTTTCGGTTTCGAAAGTATGTGGGATTTGCGAACGGCTTGTTTATTAGCGATAGCGATGTGCATAATTCCAGTACAACTGTTTAGAAAAAAGTGGATGTATGAAGCCATGAGAGGAACCATGATTGTTGTTGGGGTGTGGTGTATCGTGTGGTTCATTTATTTTAAAGATACCTTCATGAATTTTTAATGATAATTGAATCGTTTTAGAGAATTAAATAAAATGGATGAAATATTTTATCGTTTCTGGTGAAGCATCGGGAGACTTACATGCTTCAAATTTGATAAGAGCTATTCAAAAAATAGATTCGAGTAGTCAGTTTTTTGCTTGGGCAGGGGATGAATCTCAGCAAGCGGGAGCTACTTTATTAAAGCATTACAAGGAAATGTCTTTTATGGGGTTTTGGGAAGTAATTCAAAACTTAGGTACCATAAGAAGGAATATAGAAACCTGTAAAAATGATATTCTTAACCAAAATCTAGACGTTTTAATTCTAATTGATTTTTCAGGGTTTAATTTGCGAATAGCCGAATGGGCAAAGCAAAAAGGACTTAAAATTGTTTATTATATTTCGCCTCAAATTTGGGCAACCAGAGCCAATCGAGTTCATAAAATTATCGCCAATACGGATTTGGTAATTAGCATTCTGCCATTCGAAAAGGATTTTTACAAAAAATATGGGTACGAAATCGAATATGTAGGACATCCTTTATTGGATGTAGTTGAAAATTATCGACAGAAAAAACAAAACCTAAAGAAGGAGAATCATTCTAAAAAGAAAATAGCCTTATTGCCAGGAAGCCGAAAACAAGAAATTGCTACGGTTTTGCCAATCATGTTGGAAGTGGTGGCAAAAAACAAAGATTTAGACTTTATTATTGCCCAAGCACCTGCCCAAGACACCCGCTTTTATGAATCCATAATTCCATCGAAATTAGATAATGTAAAGTTATTAAAATCAAAAACTTACGATTTGCTAGCAAGTTGTGACGCTGCATTAGTTACTTCAGGAACGGCAACTTTAGAAGCGGCTTTATTCAATATTCCTCAAGTGGTTTGTTATAAAGGCAATGCCATTTCGTATGCCATAGCGAAACGAATTATAAAAGTAAAGTTCATTTCCTTAGTGAATTTGATAATGGATAAAGAAGTCGTTACAGAGTTGATTCAATCAGATTTGACGGCTACGAAACTAAATAAGGAATTAGAAAACCTTTTACATTCGTCAGATGCAATTTTAGAAAACTATCAATCGTTACGTCATAAGTTAGGCAATAGAGGAGCTTCGGACAGGGCTGCTCAATTGATTTGTGATATGTTTTTGAAATAATTTTTGGATTCACTGCAACCCTTCCCAAATCATGTTGTCATTATGGTGTGCTCGGTTGATGAATGAGCATTGATTTTTTAATATTAACCTTACTCAAAAATGAAAAACTATATTTTAATACTAATTGCATCTTTTCAAATCCCTTTTTTGGTTCAAGCTCAAGATTCAGAGACTCGCTCCTTGGGAGATTTTCATGAGTTAACAGTTAGTGAAACGATAAAAGTAAAATTAATTGAGTCTGATAAGAACGAGGCGGTAATTTCTGTTGATAATTTTGAATTGGAAGACGTAATGACGGAAATTAATAGTGGTGAATTGAAAATCCATATCCGAAATAAGGTCACTTGGAAAATGGCAAAGAATAAAGAAATTAATGTTGATTTGTATTATAAAACATTGGACAGACTTTGTGTGAATTCGGGGGGACAAATCCGTGGAAGTAATATGCCTTTATCTCAAAATATGACTTGTCGTGCAACTAGCGGTGGAGTGATAAGATTGAAAAGTGTAGTTGCTGAAAATATAGATATTAAGTCTTCTTCGGCTGGTAAGATTGACATTGGAGAAATTAAAACGGGAGAATTAGATGTAGAAATATCTAGTGGTTCAAAAGTATTGTTAGAAGGAGAGGCTTCTATTGCGAATGTTTCTGGCACAAGTGGTGCTAGATTAGAAGCATCATCTTTAGATGTTGAAAAATTAAAAGTGGAAGGTTCTAGCGGATCTAATATTGAATTAGGAAATATTGATAAAAGACTTAGAGCAAAGGCATCAAGTGGAGCAAGAGTTTCTTATTCTGGAAACCCAGAGGACTCTTCGCATGAAAAGAGTTCTGGTGGAAAAATTATGAACTAAACGAAATTACTTTTCGTGAAAAAAGAGTATTCTTTTCGAAGAATGCTCTTTTTTTATGCACTGAAAATTAGTATTTTGGCTCAAAATATATCAAATATGCTATTTAAATCCAAGTCAAACTATTTCGAAGGTAAAAGGGTAATGATTACGGGAGCTTCCTCAGGAATAGGGGAGTA
>CALAJP010000089.1 GCA_937922815.1 uncultured Saprospiraceae bacterium | reverse complement strand
TTCATCATCGTTTGAATAATAATCTTTATCAGGTAAACCAAGCCCTCCTGAAGAAAGGTAAGAGCTGTTCATTTTACTGTTTTTAATATCTGCAAAAACAGAAAAGCTTAAATATGGATTTGAAATAACAGGATTCTCAGCAACTAATTTTTGGAACTCTTTAATTGTTTTAATTTCATCAATCTTAGCAGTTATTTTTTGAATAGGAGCTATTCCTGCTTTATTTCTAGCTTCTATGTCCAGAATTGCATTGTAGTGGGCAATAGCTTTAGATTGATCAGTACCGGCAGCATAGCTATTACTTTTCTTAGCTTTTTCTAATATGCTTAGCATATCTTTTAGGGTAGATTTTCTAAGAATAGTAAATCCTCCCCAGTTAACCTCATCGTCTGGAATAACAGCATTTTTTTGCCAAGAACCATTTACGAAACCATAAAAGTCGTTTTGAGGAGTTACCGTTGTATCCATATTCTCCAAATGCAGACCATGTACTTCATTCACCTTTTCAGTTTCTTGCTGACAGGCTGAAAAGAAAAGTGTAAAAAGTAAAAAATAATAATAACATTTTTTCATAATTAGATGTTTTTAGTTAAAGAGTTTTTGTTTTGACGATTTTCGCATAAAGAAGTAAAAATAATACAGAAGAGTGATTTTATTATACCAATAGAAATATAAAAACTATGAAAATATTAATAATTTATATGTTGCTTATCTTTTCCTCTTCTATTTATGCACAATGGGAAGACCCAATTCACGGAATAACAATCGAGGCACCTCCCAAACCGTTCAAAAGAAACCCAATGACTGCGATTAAGTCCGTTAATGCGAATTGGATTGCAATTGTACCATATTGTTTTAGCCCCAAAGGGTCAAATTCGTTAAAGTTTGATAAGGGGTTTTGGTGGGGAGAGGGTATTGAAGGAGTAACAGAGCAAATTCGTTTGGCAAAGGAAAATGGACTCTATGTAATGGTCAAACCACAAGTTTGGTTATCTCACACATGGATAGGAGGACTAGATTTTGATGAAAAAGCTGACTTTGAGCAATGGTGGCAGAGTTATCAATCCTTTATCTTTACATTTATGGATGTTGCTGAAAAGTATGATGTCGAAATGTTTTGTATCGGCACAGAAATGAAAATTTTAGCAAAAAAGTATCCTTCTCATTTTAAAAAATTTATTTCAAAATGCAGAGAAAGGTTTTCAGGAAAATTAACCTATGCTGCTAATTGGGACGAATATAAAGACATAACATTTTGGTCAGAATTAGATTATATTGGAGTAGATGCCTATTTTCCACTTTTAAATAAAGAGAACCCAAATGTAGAAGAGTTAGAAAATGCATGGTTACCAATAGTTAATCAATTGAAGTTTATTTCAAACGTATATCAAAAACCTATATTGTTTACAGAATATGGTTACCTTTCTGTTCCTGCAACAACATATAATACATGGGAATTAGAGAAGAAAATAGATTCTTTACCAATGGATGAAAATAGTCAGGCGGTTGCTTTTGAAGCTCTTTTTAAAACTTTCCAAAAGCAAGACTTTTGGCATGGAGGGTTTATTTGGAAATGGACACCTTCTCTTGATCAGAAAAAACCAAAAAGATATACACCCCAATTTAAAAAAGCAGAAACAATCATTGAAAAGTTTTATAAGATTTAAACAATTTATATATTGTTATTTTTCACAAACCCAGTTAATCTAAACTCAATTTATGAACCTTCAGTATAATGTACATTCGGAAATAGCTCCTTTAAGAAAAGTAATTGTTCATAAACCAGACTTGGGAATTTCGAGAATTTCGCCAAGAAGGGCAGAAGAACTTTTGTTTGATGATATTGTACATTTAGCGACTATGCAGGACGAACATAAGGTTTTTCAAGGCGTTTTAGAAAAATTTGTTGGTGCCGAAAATGTTTATGAAACCAAAGACTTGGTTTCGGAATCCTTGGCAGCAAGCCCAAAGGGAAAAAGTAAGTTATTGGACAACATTATTCGTTATGAAGAACTTCCAAATTCTTATAGGACGATGCTCGATAAGATGAGTGATGATGAGTTGGCAGAAGTTTTGATTACGGGATATGTGGAATTAAAAGATTTAATTTTATTTGACCCTATTCCTAATTTTATCTTTACACGAGATATTGCAGTAATGGTAAATGAGCATTTAATTATTACCAAAGCAGCCAAAGAGGCAAGACATAGAGAAAATTTATTAACGAGGTTCTTTTTTTATCACCATCCTATGTTCAAAAGCCTTCATGATGGTAATAAGATAATTAACCTTAATCATATTGAAGAGTTTCCACCATCAAGAAAAGGGGAGCCTGTTTCTGCCGAAGGTGGAGATATTATGTTAATTCACCAAGATTTTTTATTGATTGGGAGTAGCGAAAGAACCAACTCTCACGCCTTTCATTCGATAAAAGACGAATTATTTAAAAGAGGAGCCGTTAAGAATGTGGTACAAATAACTATCCCAAACGAACGTTCATTTATGCATATCGATACTTTATTTACGCAAGTATCGGATGATCATATTGTTGCTTATGCTCCAATTATTTGTGATGGTATAGGCTCAAATGTGAAAGTTTATACCGATACGGGTTCGGTAAGAAGTTATCATTCTGTTCAAGAATTTATTCATAAAGAAATTAACCCAGATATTGTATTTATTCCCTCTGGAAATGGAGAATCCCCGTATCAAGAAAGAGAGCAGTGGACAGATGGCTGTAATTTAGTGGCATTACGTCCAGGTATTGCGGTTGCTTATGACAGAAACCCTTTCACTGAAATAGCTTTTATGAAAAAGGGCTATGAAATTGTAAAAGCAGTAGATGTATTAGCCATGTCTGCCGAAGAAATTTCTTCTTTAAAGAATACTATTATAACTTTGCCATCAAGTGAACT
>CALAJP010000088.1 GCA_937922815.1 uncultured Saprospiraceae bacterium | reverse complement strand
CTAAACAAAAAGAACTTTTTCTTTTCGATGATTCAAATATACATTCAGTAGTACGCATTGATTTTGCGTAGTAAAGTTTTTTATTTTTGATGCTTGTTAATTATTTTTAAGATTAAGTCATTTTAGCATTCCCAAATACTTTGTATCTTTGGAAAAAGAGAAGAACGTATAATGATACAGAAATATCCTATTTCCATACAAGATTTTGGTGAACTCCGTACGGGTGGCTACGTGTACGTAGACAAAACCATGTTTGCTCACAACTTGATTAACTATGGAAAGTATTATTTTCTGTCTCGTCCTCGTAGGTTCGGGAAATCGCTATTCCTTTCCACCCTTGCCTGTATTTTTGAAGGTAAAAAAGAACTCTTTGAAAATACTTTCATCTATGACAAATGGGACTGGGAACAGCAGTTTCCTATTATTCGTATTTCGTTTAGCCGTATCGACCACAATATAAAAGGCTTGCCACAAGCGATTCATGATGAATTAGATAGAATAGCCGAAAACCATAGTATTTCTTTGCGTTCAACGACTTATGCATCAAAGTTTGATGAGCTCATCAGAGAACTCCATAAAAAATATAATCAGAAAGTAGCCGTACTGATTGACGAATACGATAAACCTATCATCGACCATCTCAGCGATGAAGAAATTCCTATTGCGGTAGCCAATCAAAAGACTTTAAAAATATTCTATTCCATCCTCAAAGATGCCGATCCACACCTGAAATTGGTTTTTATAACGGGAGTATCCAAATTTACTCAAGTTAGTATTTTCTCGGATTTGAATAATCTTTATGATTTAACAATTGAGCCAAATTTTGCAGGTATATGTGGAATTACAGGCGAGGAACTCAACCAATATTTTCCTAAAGAAATTGAAAAATTCGATGCCGATAAAATCAAAGAATGGTATGATGGCTACACTTGGGATTTAAAGACTTATGTGTATAATCCGTATTCCCTGCTTCATTTTTTTAGGGTGGGAAATTTTGAAAACTTTTGGTTTGAAACAGGAACACCTACTTTTTTAGTCGAAATGGCGAAAAAAGAAAAGTTTTATGATTTAGAAAATATAAAAGCCACCAAAAACGAATTAAAATCATTTGATATAAATGAATTAAAAAGTTTAACTATTTTATTTCAGACAGGATATTTAACCTTTAAGTCTTATAATGAAAGAAGAGGAGTTTACACCTTATCTTATCCAAACAAAGAAGTAAGACAATCTTACTTGGAAGCATTAGCGAACGCCTTTACTGTTAGTCCTAGTAAATCTACGAAAATAATCGCACTGCAAATAGAAGATGCTTTAATAGAAAGGGATACTGAAAAGCTAAAAGAAACTATAAATACGCTTTTTGCCAGTGTTCCTTATGATTTGTGGAAAAAAGATAACGAACATTTCTATCACGCTATTCTTCATTTGACGTTCAAAATGATGGGTATTTATACACTCTCAGAAGTACATTCTTCTCGTGGGAGAATGGATGCTTTAGTCCAATTAGATAATGCTATTTTCGCTTTTGAATTCAAATTAGATAAAACAGCAGATATTGCTATCCAACAAATCAAAGACAAAGGCTATCTTGAACCTTTCAGAAATGAAGGCAAACCACTAATTGCTATTGGGGTTAATTTTTCTACTGAAATAAAAGCGGTGGAAGAGATTTTGGAGGAGGAGGTGTGATATCGTTTTCGTAGCCCATACTCGTGGACAAAACCTTATGTATTGTCCAATACCATATTGTTCAACGGAATAAAGTTTCTGACAAGAAACCAAAAGCCATTGGCTCTTTTGATATAATGAATCCCTAAGGATTTGGTTGAAAATGTTTTATAGGAGAGTTTAATTTACACTCCCATTTTCTTTTTACTTTAATGGCTCATTTGAATGATGCATGATTTTAGAATGGAACTGTTCTGGATTAAAAGGTTTTGTTAAAAAATCATTCATACCGCAACCAATAGCTTTTTCTTTTAGGTTGGAGTCTACATTAGCTGTCAAAGCAATAATCGGAATATTTTTATATTCGTCTCCTAACTGTCGGATAACTTTACTCGCAGCAAATCCGTCCATTTTTGGCATTTGAATATCCATTAATACTAAATCATATTTTTTTCTTTGCACCTGATCGATTGCCTCTATCCCATTTTTAGCAACATCAACTTTGAAATTCCATAAATTAAAAAACCTCTTAATTAATTTTATATTCATTTCATTATCCTCAGCCATTAATATGGTCAAAGACTTTTTATTATTGACATAATACTGCTTAGACCTTTCCGTACATCTAAACTGAGAAAGAGGTTTTCCATTTTCGAAGATATATTCGAAATAAAAAGTAGATCCTTCACCAACTTTACTTTTAACTTTAAGTTCAGAACCAAGCATTTTGAGAAGATTTGAACTTATTGCCAAACCTAAGCCCGTACCAGAATGAGTACTGTCAATATGTTTTTTTATTTGATTAAATTGGTCAAAGAAATCATTTAATTTTTCTGCTGGAATACCTGGACTAGAATCACTAACTTCAAAATATACTTTACTGAAGCGTTCATCTTCCTCTATAAGTCGAACTTTTGTTTTGATAAAGCCTTCGGGAGTATTTTGAATAGCATTGCTAATTAAATTAGATACAATTTGGAACATTCGAACTCTATCTGCTATAACGGAATAGGTAAAATCTCCTTCTACATCAACTGAAAAGTTGAGTTGTTTTTCTTCTGTTGCATATTCAAATGATTCTTTAATACTTTTCATCATTACTTTCAAGTCGAAAGTCGTACTCATAAACGTTAATTTATGAGCCTCAATTTTATTATAATCTAATATATCATTGATAAGTCCCAATAGGTGTTCGGAAGCAAATTTTAAAGCATTCAAATTATCTACCTGTTCGGGTAAATGTTGCTCCATTTTTAATACATTTGCCATTCCTATAACCGTATTTAGTGGTGTTCTAATTTCGTGAGAAATTATAGATAGGAAATCATTTTTTGCTTCTAAAGCCTTTTTTAATTCAAGTTCAGTATTCTTCGTATTATCAACATCAAGAATAGTCCCAATAGCACCTGAAAATGTACCATCAGAATTATAGGATTGATTAATAGTAACTTTATACCATTTAAACTGACCATCTAAATTAAGCTGAATGGTTCTTTTTATAATGGATGCTACCGAACGATTGGCAAGCATTACTTCAACATCGTTATCTTTAAACATATAATAAAACTCTGCAATACTTTTGCCTTTCATTTTATTCACAGGTATTCCTGTTGCCAAATACCATGCATCATTTATGTATGAGAAGTCCCCATTTTCATCAACCATGAATAAGATTCCTTCTATTGAATTAATCAGGTAGTTCAGTCTTTTACGATTTTCAAACAGTTCTTTTTTTAAGAATCTATTTTCTTTTTGTATTTTTTTGGACTTGCTATCAAGTACCTTTTCTAACTCAGATATGTTTTTTTTAAACTCAGTATAGGATTGATTTATTTTTTTCAATAAATCATTTTGATCAAAATGATAAGAATCTTGACCTTTATACGCATCTAATTGTTGTTTTAATAAGTTGTGAGCTTCTCGATTCATATTAAACGATGTGTTTTAAATACCTTTCTATTAATTCAACTAATCACACTGATTTTTTCTCCCGTAATTAGATTGTTAACGTTATGGTAGCTAATTCAAAAACCTTACCAATATCTTTCTATATTTTAGCGATTGCTATAGGTTGTTAAATGAGATAGCCCACATTATTTATATTATCATTTCTATTCTATTGCCTTTAAGTTTAAAATAAATTACCAATTTTCCTATATGGCTTATTCCTAAAATAAATATATTATTACGGTAGAGACATAGACAATTACCATTTATGTACCAATGCTTGTTCAATATGTGCATAATGGTGCTTAGAATGCCATGCATACATATTTACCATTTCCAATAATGATAAATAAGATTGGTGTTCTGGGTGGTAAAGTTTAGTTTCGGATAATTTTTGCATAGATAAGTTTTCGATAATATATACCATTTTAGCATGAACTCCTTTTAAAATCTGAATAGAGGCTTCGAGGGGTAAATCTAAACTATCTGGCAATTCAGCCCATTTAGCTTCATAATATGCTTTTATCTCGGGAGTATTTTCAGTTAATGCCCATTTAAAGCGTATGATACTATTCATATGGCTATCAGCACAATGATGCACCACTTGTTTTATATTCCATCCACCTGTTCTATATCTCCATTTCAACTGTTCTCTATTTAAATCAGAGGTAAGTGTTTCTAATAAAACGGGGAAACTTCGTAAACATTCTACCCATTCATTAATGTGGTTTTGGCTGACAGGATAATTAATTATAGGACATTCACCAATAGGAAACTTAAGATTTGTATTCATGTTTTTATTTTTAAAATAGTATTAATATTTAAAATATTGAAAAAAATATCGAGTTTTCATTTTGATATTAAAACATTCTGAAAGTATATTTGCAAAATTTGTTTTTTTTGATTGTATTAATTAATAATTTATCATGCCAAAAAATAAAAAAATTAAGTCGGTTTTATTAATAGGAAGTGGACCTATAATTATCGGTCAAGCTTGTGAGTTTGATTATTCAGGAACCCAAGCAGCACGCTCCCTTCGTGATGAAGGAATTGAAGTTACTTTAATCAATTCCAATCCTGCGACTATTATGACTGACCCTGTTACGGCAGATAATGTTTATCTATTACCTCTAACTGTTGAAAGTATAGAACAAATTCTTCAAAAGCATGATATTGACGCTGTACTTCCTACTATGGGTGGACAAACGGCATTAAATTTGGCGATAGAAGCTGACAAACAGGGCGTTTGGGAAAAGTATAATGTCGATATGATTGGTGTTGATATTGCTGCTATAGAACGTACTGAAGATAGAGAACAGTTCAAACAACTGATGATAGACTTAGGACTTGGTGTAGCTGAGGCGTATATAGCTAATTCTTACCTTGAAGGTATGGAAGCTGCTCAGAAAACAGGCTTTCCTTTAGTGATTCGTCCTTCATTTACATTAGGAGGTTTTGGTGGAGGTTTCTGCTGGAAAGAAGAAGACTTCTCTACGATGCTAAAAAGAGGATTAGATGCATCCCCAACCCATGAAGTATTGATAGATAAAGCTGTAATCGGTTGGAAAGAATACGAATTGGAATTATTGAGAGATTCGAATGATAATGTTGTAATTATCTGTACAGTCGAAAATCTGGATCCTATGGGTATCCATACAGGAGATAGTATTACGGTTGCTCCAGCCATGACGCTTTCAGATACGGTTTATCAAGAAATGAGAAACCAAGCAATTTTGGCAATGAGGTCTTTAGGTAATTTTGCAGGAGGTTGTAATATGCAGTTTTCTGTAAATCCAGAAACTGAAGAAATTATTGTTATTGAAATCAACCCTCGAGTTTCACGTTCTTCGGCATTGGCGAGTAAAGCGACTGGATACCCCATCGCCAAAGTAGCTACAAAACTAGCATTGGGTTACCACTTAGACGAACTGAAGAATCAAATTACGGGCAATACTTCTGCGTATTTCGAGCCTACATTAGATTATGTAATTGTAAAGATGCCAAGATGGAATTTCGAGAAATTCCACGGAGCTGATTTAAAGTTAGGTTTGCAAATGAAATCTGTAGGTGAGGTAATGGCAATTGGTCGTTCATTCACAGAAGCACTTCAGAAAGCTTGTCAATCTCTCGAAAATAGAAGAGACGGTTTGGGAGCTGACAAAAAAGAGTGGATGAGAACCGACGATATTCTTCATCGATTAGAAAACGCTTCCGATGATAGAATATTTAGGGTAAAAGATGCATTGAGACTTGGTGTTCCTAAAAAAACAATACATAAATTAACGAAAATAGACCCTTGGTTTATTGGGCAGATTGATAGTTTAGTCAAATTAGAAGATCGCCTAATGAGACATAATGTTCCCGAGGATATTTCTTATCCTTTTATGTTGGAATTAAAACAAAATGGATATTCTGATGCTCAAATTGCATGGATACTAAGAGTAAAAGAAAAGAATGTTACAGATTATAGAAAATCTCTAAATATTCGTAGAGTATATAAATTAGTAGATACATGTGCCGCTGAATTTGAAGCTCAAACACCATATTACTACTCTACTTTCGAAGGTGAGAATGAAAGTACTGTTACTGACAAGGAAAAAATAATTGTTTTAGGTTCTGGGCCTAATAGAATCGGACAAGGTATCGAATTTGATTACTGTTGTGTTCACGGCTTGATGGCGATTAAAGAAGCTGGCTATGAATCTATAATGGTGAATTGCAACCCCGAAACAGTTTCAACTGATTTTGATATTGCCGATAAATTATATTTCGAACCTATTTATTGGGAACATTTAGAGGAAATAATCGAACACGAAAAACCAATAGGTGTTATTGTTCAATTGGGTGGACAAACAGCATTGAAGTTAGCTGAAAAAATTGAAGAAAAAGGTATCAAAATCATAGGTACTAGTCATCGATCATTGGATTTGGCTGAAGATAGAGGTAGTTTCTCTGATTTGTTAAAGGATTTAGATATTCCTTATCCTCGATATGGTGCTGCTGACGATGCTGACGAAGCATTAGCAATCGCTCATAGAGTTGGTTATCCTGTTTTAGTAAGACCTTCTTATGTTTTGGGTGGACAAAAAATGAGAATTGTTATCAATGATAATGAGTTAGAAAGACAAGTATTAGACATCTTTAAACATATGCCTGAGAATAAGGTCTTAATTGACCAATTCTTAGAAAGAGCTAAAGAAGCAGAAGTTGATGCGATTTGCGATGGAGAAGATGTTTTGATAATGGGTATAATGGAACATATCGAACCTGCTGGAATCCATTCAGGCGATAGTTCTGCCGTATTACCTACCTATTCACTATCGGAAAATGTAATCGAAAAAATGAAAGATTACACACACCGTTTAGCATTTGCATTAAATACAAAAGGACTTATAAATATCCAATTCGCTATCAAAGATGAAGAAGTTTACGTAATAGAAGCTAATCCAAGAGCATCTAGAACCACTCCTTTTATCGCAAAAGCGTATCAAGTTCCTTTCTTAAATATAGCAACTCACGTAATGTTGGGTAAAAAAATTAAAGAATTTGAATATGAAAAGAAATTAAAAGGTTTTGCTATTAAAGTTCCTATATTCTCATTCAATAAATTCCCTAATGTAAGTAAAGAGTTGGGGCCTGAGATGAAAAGTACAGGGGAAATTATCCACTTTATTGAAGATTTGAAAGATCCTTATTTTAGAAAAATAGAACGTTCTAGATATATGTTCTTAACCAGATAAAATATTATTAAAGCTATGTTTTTCCTAAAGCATAGCTTTTTTTCTGTTTTGTTAGGAAAATTAAACTTCTTTTTGCATATTAATCCTCGCTGTAAAAACAATTTTCAAAAAAATCGTTTTAATATAGTGAATAAGCTATACGTTATAATTGTATAGCAAATTTTAATTTTTAATCTAAATACAATATATGAAGACAAAAGAAGAAATAGTCAAAAACTGGTTACCCAGGTACACAGGCACAGCGCTAGAAGATTTCGGTGAGTACATTATTTTGGTTAATTTCTCGAACTATGTTCACGAATTTTCAAAAAGATTTAATGTTCCTATCAAGGGGCTTGATCGTTCGATGATGTCAGCAACAGCGAATAATATTACCATTATTAATTTTGGTATGGGTTCACCCAATGCTGGAACAATTATCGATTTATTAAGTGCTATCGAAGTAAAAGCATTAATCTTTTTAGGTAAATGTGGAGGTTTGAAAGATGATAAAAACAAAGTAGGAGATTTGATTCTTCCTATTGCTGCTATTCGAGGAGAAGGAACATCAAACGATTATTTGCCTGCGGAAGTTCCTGCTTTACCAGCCTTTGCCCTCCAAAAAGCAATCTCTACTACAATCCGAGAACACAATAGCGATTATTGGACGGGTACTGTCTATACTACCAACAAGCGAGTTTGGGAACATAGAGAAGATTTCAAAGACTATTTACGGACATTAAGACCACATGCTATTGATATGGAAACGGCAACTATTTTTGTAGCTGCGTTTAAAAACGAAATTCCTGCAGGTGCCTTATTATTGGTTTCAGATATGCCAATGGTTCCTGAAGGCGTAAAAACAGAAGCATCCGACAAAATAGTTACTAAAAACTATGCAGAAACACATCTGAATATTGGTTTGGATTCTTTAAAACAATTAATCAATAATTCAAAAACGGTTAAACACCTTCAATTCTAAGAAAGTAAAACATTTTCCCTTTGAAAGTTATTTCAGAAAGTAGAACTTATTCATCTAAAGTATTGTTATTTGGCGAATATACGGCCTTATTAGATGGAGATATTTTGGCAACACCTTTGTCTCATTATCATTCTTTTTGGGAAAAGAAAACCACTTCTTCTTCGGAATTATTATTGAGAGGACTTTCCAATTGTATAGAATATCTGATTGAAAATAAAGATACGTTAATACTTCCTATTGATTTGGAAGCATTACAAGCTACAGTTTCAGACGGATATTTTCTAAATTCTACCATTCCATTAGGTTATGGTTTGGGAAGTTCAGCCTCTCTGGTGGCTGCAATAGCGGACCAGTTTATGCATGAAAAAGTAAGTAATGAAATATTAAAACAGGGATTAGCTCAGATGGAGGAATGTTTTCATTCTGTAAGTTCGGGAGTTGACCCTTTGGTTACTTTTTTGAACCAAACGGTTCGAATAAATAACGAAAAAATATCAGTTATAAATCATAGACCTACGGCTTTGGATTCTATGTTTTTGTTAGATTCTAAAATAGAAAGAACTACTAAAGCTGGGGTTTCTTGGTTTCTTGAAGAAATGGAAAATGAATCTTTTCAGTTCTTAGTAGCAAGAGATTTAATACGATTAAATAACTCAATTATTGCTGCTTTTGTTGAAAACGAGAAAGAAGAAGTAAAAACGTTATTTAAAGAATTATCAACACTTCAATTAGGTATTTTTGAAAAATTAATACCCAGTTCTATTTATCATATTTGGGAAGCAGGCTTAGCCTCTGATACATTTTATATGAAACTCTGCGGTGCAGGAGGAGGAGGCTTTTTTATGGGCTACCAATGTGAAAAAAACTTACCAATTCAAGACTTTCCAATTATAAAGATTCGATAGAATTACTTCATTTCAGTGACTTTACGCAAGAAATTCGGTAGATATAAAAAAATATATACCTAAAATTAGGTATTTTTTAAACCTAATACTCAACAACTTTGTTCAAGTCTTGTTATATTTGCAGTTACTAATTAGATTAAATATAAATAATCGTACAAAAGATGGCGAATCCACGTAAAATTTATTTAGATAATAATTCTACAACCCCTTGTGATCCACGAGTTGTGGAAGCAATGCTACCATATTTTTATGAAGTTCCAGGTAATGCTGCGAGCCGTAATCACCCTTTCGGATGGGCTGCTGAAGAAGCAGTAAGTGTGGCAAGAGAACAAATTGCTGACCTAATTGGAGTAGAAGAAAAGGAAATTATTTTCACTTCTGGAGCTACAGAAGCAGATAATTTAGCATTGAAAGGTGTTTTTGAAATGTACAAACGTAAAGGTAACCATATCATTACGGTAAAAACAGAACATAAAGCGGTTCTTGATAGTTGTGCTAAGATTGAGAAAATGGGAGGTGAGGTAACTTATCTTGACGTTGACCGAAAAGGAAGACTAAATTTAGAAGAATTAGAAGCGGCTATCAAAGATACTACAATATTGGTATCTGTAATGTGGGCTAATAATGAAACGGGTACGATTCAAGACATGAAAGCAATCGGTGACATTTGTGAAAAACACGGTGTCCTATTCATGAGTGATGCTACCCAAGCAGTTGGTAAAATCAAAACACACCCTAAAGAAGTAGGAGTACATTTGATGGCTTTCACAGGTCATAAAATGTATGGACCAAAAGGAGTAGGAGTTTTGTTTGTAAATAGAAAGAAACCTCGTGTTAAAGTTACTGCTCAAATTGATGGTGGTGGACACGAAAGAGGTATGCGTTCTGGTACTTTGAATGTTCCTGCGATTGTTGGAATGGGAAAAGCTGCTGCTATTGCAAAAGCAGAAATGGAACAAGATGCTGCTCGTGTTTCTAAGTTAAGAGATAAATTAGAAAAAGAACTTTCAGCTAATTTGGAGGAAGTTTATTTGAACGGCGATATTGACAATAGAATGCCTCATGTTACAAACCTTTCTTTCAAACATGTAGAAGGAGAAGGTCTAATGATGACATTCAATGAAAATATTGCAGTTTCTTCGGGTTCTGCTTGTACATCGGCTTCTTTAGAACCATCTTATGTTTTAATCGCATTAGGTTTGGGAGATGATTTGGCACATTCTTCGATACGTTTCTCTTTAGGAAGATTTACAACTGAAGAAGAAGTAGATTTAGCAATAGCTGCCTTAACTAAAGGGGTTAGCCACATGAGAGATTTATCTCCAATCTGGGAAATGTACAAAGAAGGTATCGACTTAGATGCTGTAGAATGGAGTGAACACTAATAAAAGATAATTTAAAACAATAAAAATCATAGATAATGGCATATTCTAATCAATTACTCGATCATTTCAAGAACCCAAGAAACGTTGGTACACTTGACAAAGAAAACAAAAATGTTGGAACAGGATTGGTAGGCGCTCCCGAATGTGGTGACGTAATGAGACTACAAATTCAAGTGAGTGACGAAGGTGTTATTGAAGACGCAAAATTCAAAACCTTTGGTTGTGGATCCGCAATTGCTTCATCTTCATTGGCTACGGAATGGCTGAAAGGTAAATCTGTAGAAGACGCTTTGAAAATTGACAATATGGCAATCGTAGAAGAGTTAGCTTTACCTCCAGTTAAAATACACTGTTCTGTTTTAGCTGAAGATGCTATAAAATCTGCCATCAAAGATTATAAAGAGAAAAATGCTTAATTATTTTTTAAGCGAGTTTATTTAATTGCAAAATCACTAACCATGTTATTTGTAGCTGACAGTGCGAAAGCAAAAATTGACGATATCAAAATGCAAGATGGTATCACCCAAGAACATTTTATACGAGTTTCCGTAACAAGTGGAGGTTGTTCGGGCTTGACTTATAAAATGGATTTTGATAATGAAGAGCAACCTAATGACCAAATTTTTAATGATAATGGAGTAAAGGTTGTTACTGATTTGAAGTCTTTTCTGTATTTGTGTAACACGACTTTAGAATTTTCGGGAGGACTAAACGGTAAAGGTTTCTATTTCAATAATCCTAATGCTTCACGTGAGTGCGGTTGTGGAGAAAGTTTCGCGGTTTAAATAAACTTTAAAAGTTAGAATTTATGTCTCAAGTTATCAATGAATTACCTGTTACTATTACAGCATCTGCAATAAAACAGTTAGAAAGAATTCGTGAAGAGCAAAACCTTGACAAAAACCACGGTTTACGTGTTGGTGTCAAAGGTGGAGGCTGTTCTGGTTTCTCTTATGTTTTAGGTTTTGATTTAAAAAAAGAAACTGATGATGTTTATAAGCATGGCGAAATGACTGTGTTCATGGAAAAGGGGCATGCTTTATATTTGTTAGGAATGGAAATAGATTGGGAAGAAGGACTTAATAATCGAGGTTTTTCTTTTAATAATCCAAATGCCACAGAAACTTGTGGTTGTGGAACTTCATTCTCCGCATAATATTTTTTGTTTATGAATAAGCGAAAGGCACTAATTCAATCGAGTTAGTGCCTTTTTTGACTTATAAAGTATTGTTTGTATATTAGCTTTTTACTAAAGAATATTTCAATAATGGACAAGCAAGAATATATTTTAACAGATAAAAATATTTCAGATCTCAAAGAAATAGGAAAGTGGACTAAATGGCTCTCAATTGGAGGTTTCGTTTTTGCAGGGTTATTTTCAATAGTAAGTTTGTTCTTTTTTATCAGCCTATTGTTTAAGGCTTTTTCTTACTATGGAGATGGAAACTTTTTTTTAATTATTAACAGTTTAATGCCTTTTGCAGTTGCATTAGTTTTTCTTATTCCATCATATTTTTTATTTAAATACTCTAGAGCTATTAATGATGGATTAGCTTTAAAACGTGAAGCTAAATTGAAAGATATTTTTGTATATGAAAAATCCTTTTTTAAAACTTTAGTTATATTCTTAATTTTATTTATCGTTATTAATGCGCCTATTTATATTCTAACTGGATATGAAATATTGAGAAGATTACTCTAACCACTCCTTAAAAGCCTTCACCTTCTCCCTTGCTACAATAATTTCGTGTTTCGTATTATTCATTACTATTTTTAAGCGACTATTGGAATAGACAACGATGTCAGAAATGAAATTAATATTTACAATAAAAGTTCGATTGACTTTGAAGTAAATGTTAGGGTTTATCGTATCCGAAATTTGCTCCAGCGACTCATCAATGGGGTAATTTCGTCCTTCTTTTGTTGATAAATAATTGATTTTTGATTCCGAATAAAAAAGAACAATATCTTCAATATTTATAGTTTTTAAATGGTCGCCTACTTTGATTAAAAATCGTTGTTTGTAACTTTTGGGTGTTAATAATTCTTGTAAGGCGGATAAATCAGTATTTGAGGCTTTGCCTTGATGTTTATTATATTTTTCTATTGCTTTTTGTAGTTCGGCTTGTTGAAAAGGTTTTAATAAATAATCAATCGCATTTTGTTTGAAAGCCTTGATTGCATATTGGTCATAGGCAGTTGTGAAGATGATTGGATTGTCAATTTTAGTTTGATTTAAAGTCTCGAAAACAAGCCCATCACTCAAATGAATATCCATAAAAATCAATAACGATTCATTATTATTGCTTAGGAAATTTTGTAATTCAGTATTAGATTCACAAACGCCAATGACAATAATATTCTCTTTTTCTAACATCCTTTTTAAACGCCTACTGGCAATAGCTTCATCTTCAACGATTAGGGCTTTCATTTGAATTAATTTAGTGGAAGTTTTACGATAAATCTATTTTTCAAATCTTCGATGATTATGGGCTTCTTTGAAATTACTTCATAATGCTTTTTTATATTCTCTAAACCCAATTTGGCAGAAGGTTCAACTAATTTTTTTTGTTTTTTATTATTTTCAACCACCAAATAACCGTCTAGCGAATAGACTTGAATCGTTAATTTTTCGTTTTTATTAAAAGCATTATGTTTGATGGCATTTTCAAAAAGAAGTTGTAAACTGAGTATTGGAATTGAATAATTGAATTCATTTTCTTTCAAAAAAATTTTTAGAATAAGGCTATCTTCAAATCGAAAAGATAGTAGCTCAAAATATCGCTTTGCAAATTGGATTTCTTTTCCTACCGTACTAACACTTTCATTTCTATTTTCTAAAATATAACGATAACAATTAGAAAGTTCAGCTAGAAAACCTTGAGCTTTTTCTGTGTTCTCATCAATTAAACCAGCCAAAACATTAAAACTATTAAACAGAAAATGTGGGTCAATATGAGCACGTAGCATATTGAGTTCCATTTGTATTTTTTCTTTTTGTAACTGTTCGTTTAAAATTTTGTTTTTATTTGCCCATTGATAAAAGTAAGCAGTATGAAATACAAGGCTAATTAGTATCGTAATAAAGGCTGAAATGTAATAATTGCTTAAGTTTTGTCTGGCAAAAAGAACATTAATGTTATTTCCCCAAATCAGAATCCAAAGAATGTAATTTAGGAGAATAACGGTTGCCATCGTTGCGGTAAAACTTAACAAGGCACCTATGATAATTCTTAGACTGGGTTTATCCCAAGTCAACTTTTGTTCTAACTTCCTAAATAAAAATATATTCAGAATAGATAAAGGAATACCATAATAACAATTGTATCCCAAATAAGCGAATAAGGTATGGGGGGTGCTAAAACCATAGATAGCTAAATGGATAATCACGTTTATTAAACAAAGAATACCAATGGTCTTAGCTATAGAAATAATGATGGGAAAGATATTTATATTTTTAGATGCCACAATTTTCGATTATTTGTTTAGCTCTTTCAATACCATTTTGGGGAGCAAAAGGCTCTCGTAATTCTTGATTTTCGAATTTAGGGATTATTTCCTTCATTTTTTCGCAAAGCGGTGTCAAATCTTGATTCATGAACTTTGCAAATCCCATTTCATACTCAATTTTATTGGCTAATGCTCTTGGGTTCTCTGGATTAATAGCAATGGCTCTTTCGTGAAATTCCATTATTTTCCCTGAATATTTCATCCCAAATTCGGCAGGATTCATAGCTACATAGCTCGTAAATACTAAGCCATTCATCGTTAAAATCTCGTCATTCTCAGGAGATCGTTCAGCGGCTATTTTAAGGTATTCCTCTGCTTTGCTTAGATGTTTTTCTCTAGTTTCCATTTCCTGTATTGAAAATGAATTAGAAATGAGTATGGTGGCTACATAGTAAGGAGGAACCCATTTTTGATCTTCTGTGGCAGAAATTCGTTCAAATAAAGCTACCGCTTGGTCTATCTCTCCACTTTTCCAGAATTCAAAACCTTTTTTCATGCCATTTTCATAGGCTGAAGACTGGGAGAATATAGTCATCGAAATCAATGAAAGAACGAATATAGATATGATATTCTTCATTTTTACATTTTTAATCATTAACAAATATGGGTTAGAAATTGATTGGAATCGTTAATTCTTCTCCATTGGTTTCGAATTTAGCATCTTCCCATTTAGGGGCACTAAACATAGCTTTTGCATCATTTGAACAAGCATATGCTTCTTTAGGAATTCCAATAAAGTTTGTATCTAATTCTTTGTTGTCATTTTCATCATGAAAGCAAGAAACGGCATAGGTGCCATCTGGAATATTTTCGAAAACAGCAACTGATTTTCCGTCTTTTATACTTTTGATACTTCCTTTGTAGGCTTCATTCAACCAAGCTGATTCCGTATCATAAATGGCAATAAATGCATTGCCCTTATCGGAAGCAAGCCCTTGAAGTTCTACTGTAATTGTAGTCTGAGCTGATAATGTTGTTGTAAATGCAATAGCAAATAAGAAAAGTATTTTTTCCATTGTTAAATTGTTTTATAAGTTATCTAATTGATTTTTTGATTTGTCTTTACTCACAGTTATAAATAGCCCCAAGAAAAAGAATTGATTTATATTTGGTTGTATTGTTTGTTCGTTATAAACTCCATCTGCATTAGCTTGTGAACTATATCTCTTCCCAAATTCATTTTTGAAATTGAGTATATTAGAGAAAGAAAGGAAAAGTATATTTTGTTCAGTTATCAAGTATGACCAATTCACACTTAGATTATTATAAAAAGGAGATTTTTCAGACATAAATGCTGCCGTATTGGGGGTATCATAAGGTCGTCCACTAGCAAAAGAGTAAGTAACTCCCATCTGAGATTTTAGTTTTTTAAACCATTTTTTTCCAACTATAGAAAAATTATGTTCTGTAGAGTAGTTGGGAGTGGCTAATACTGGAAAATTAAGGTAAAGCCTCTCGTTTTTCAACCAACTATATGAAAGCCAAAAATCTACTCCTTTTATCCAATTTCGTGCTCTCCAAAATGCATCAACACCATAAGCTGAACCGTGTCCATTATTGTTAGAATTTACACCATTGGTTCTTATCAAGTTATTATAATTTTTATAGAAAGCCTCTAATCGTAGGCTGTGTTTTTTGTTTTTCAAATTATAATTTAACAAATAGTGTTGAGATGATTGAAGGGTTAAATCCCTATTCTCAAAAAGTTGATTGCTATTCGCTTCTTGTTGAAAACTACCATAACCAATACTTATTTGACTGTTTTTATTTATTTTTTGAGCAAAAGTAATTCTTGGTTGTAGGTTAAATGTATTTGATAAAGAAAAATATTCAGCTCTCCACCCAACTTTTAATGCAGTATTTTTAGTGAAACGATAATTTACATTACCGAACTGTGCAGAAATAGAACGTGATAAATCATCTTGAAAATTTTGATTTATTGAAACTCTTTTTTCCAAATCATTTTGTAAATACATCCAATCTGCTCCATAATTAATAGTGATACGTGGATTGATAACCGTTTTGAAGCTCAATTTGGTATGAAAACCACTAAGTTTGGATTCTAATTGAAATGAATCTATAGCTAAATTGTCTGTATTTTGACCTAAACTAATCCCTGCAAAAAAAGAAGTATTTTCGTTGATTGTACTATTCAACGTATTGTTGCTATAGATGTCTTGATTTGTAAAAGTGTATCTTTCATCACTATTTTTATCAAGATTAAATTGTTGAACGTCAGACATTCCTTTTTCCCAAGCTATGTAACTTTTGAATAATCCTTTTTCTGTTTTTAAGCGATAAACAGCCTCACTAGCCAAACTTTCGTATGGTTTTTTGATATTACTATTTCGATGTAAAATCGAAAAATAAGGCGTTAGGTTAGTATAACTAGTATTTACACTGATAGATTGATTTTTCCATTTTTGAGTTTGTTGAACTCCCAAACCTACCGTTGTAATGGATAAGTTAGTTTCGTTATCATTCAGCTCATCGATGGTTTTCATGTCTAAAATTCCAGACAACGATTGTCCAAATTGACTTTCATAACCACCTGTACTGAAACTTAATCCTTTGAATAAAAAAGGAGAATATCTTCCTCTAGATGGTGTTCCTGCTACCGTACGACTGTATGGCGTAAAAACTCTCATTCCATCAATAAAAATGTTGGTTTCGGAAGCGTCTCCACCACGAACAAAAAGCCTACCATCTTCTGAATTGGATTGTGTTCCTGGTAGGGTTTGCAAAGAACCAATATTGTCTCCTAATGCACCTGCAGTTGTCACTACGTCTAAGGAAGAAAGTATGGACGATTTAGAATTATCACCAGCTGTAAAGGTACTTGCTGTTATTTCTACAGCATCAATCGTGTTGACAGATTCTTTCAATTGAACAACGATATTATTCATCTCATTGACAAGTAATTCTATTTCTGTGCTTTCGTATCCGATATAAGAAACGATTAGTGTTTGTAACCCTGTTTGGTTGGTTGTAAATGAAAATGAACCATCTGTTTCAGAGATTGAACCCTCGTATGTGTTTTTAATATAAACATTTGCACCAATGATAACTTCTTTTTTGTCTTTCACAATTCCTGTTATTACTTGTTGTGCAAGAGTAATATTTATTAAAAATATGTTTAGAAATGAGATTATTAAAATGGTTTTCATCTATGATTTTCTTTTTGATAATTCAAATATCATCTAAAAACCAAAGCGTGCAAACTAAAAGGTGATGAGTTGTAGAATAGGGGTGATGAACTGTAAAGAGTTTAAAAAGTTAAAATAGAACCAGTAATTCTGACAAGAACTAAGATAAAGTAATAAATCATCTTTAAGAATACGAAATTTGATGATTAAAAGTTAATAATGAATTACTAGTTCTGTTTCTATTCTTTAAACTATAGCTTTAATATTTTTTTCAATTTCAGCATCAATAATTTTTCCATCACTGAATACTTTATAAAAATTACCAATACTTAGGGTTTGAGTAACTTTAGCACCAAAATAGGGTAGAGTCTTTTCTGCTGATTGTAATGCTGAAGCAGCACCACCTTGCCCTGGAGAAGAACTTAGAACAATAACTTCTTTGTCTTTTAAGAACTCACGATTGTTTCTTGATAACCAATCTATCATATTTTTGAAAAAAGCAGTTAAATTACCATTGTGTTCTGCAACAGAAATAATCAATCTATCGGCAGTTTGAAGCTTCTCATTTAACGATTGAATATTAGAGGGAATGCCTTCATTTTCTTCAATATCAATAGAATAAATAGGGGAGACGTAGTCCGTAAGTTTTATAACTTCAATATCTTTTCCAAGTGTTGAAACGTATTCAACAAGCTGATGATTGATGGATTTTGAACTATTACTACCAGCAAATGCGATTGTTTTCATATATGATGTTTTGGTTGAAAGTTTAACTAATATTTATACAACAATCAAAATATCAAATGTTTAATAGGAAAGCCTGTTATTCTTAAATTCATTCCACTCTTTGCATTTCTTATTCTCAACTTCGCAAGCCAATTGATAGCTTTGGTTTAATAAGTTTATAGCATCTTCATCGTTGGGTTTGTGCTTGAGTGCAATATGAAAAAGTTCTAACGCTTTTTCATATTTATTAGCTAATAGATACGACCTTCCATAATACATATTTACATTATAGATGTTTTCTACTTGTTCTTTTTTAAAATCATTTTTATTGACTTCATTATAAATAGTTTCTTTATAGTAAAGAGATGTTGGCAGCTTTAGAAAGAAATAGAGTAACAAGAACAGAATTATAATACCAAAGGAAACAGCTATTAAAAGTTTCATCCTTTTGAACAATCTTTTTTGTTCTACTTGAGATAATTTCTTCTCGTCTAATTCTATAAAATCAGTCGAAAAACTGGAACTAGAAGCCTTGTGATTGAATAATCCTGAATGTTGACTTTTTTTCTGAAGATTTCTATTGTTGTTATTAGATTTATGACCATCAGTAACGAATCCCATTTATACGTTGGCTTTATTTAAAGGATAATTTTTATTTCGATAAGTATTGAAAAAACCATTCCATTTCATCTTTAATACACCAAATATTGCTTCATGTATTATGTTAGCACTCATTTTTGAAACTCCTTCCTCTCTATCTCCTGGATATAAATGGGGATGGTGGAATGATTTATCAGAAGAATGGAAAAATATTTTTAGAAAAAAAATAGATTTTGATGTTGTTTCCGATGATTACCTGGATGAAATATTTTTATTAACTGAGTTAAATTTAAATAAAAACAATCTAAAAGACCTAAATCCCTTATCTCAACTCACAAATTTAACCCATTTGGATTTATCGGAAAACTGTCTAAAAGACCTAAGTCCCTTGTCTCAACTCACGAATTTAACCCATTTGAATTTAGGGGGAAACCGAATCAAAGACCTTAGTCCCTTATCTCATCTTTCCAAATTAACCTATTTGAATTTATATGATAATTATATATTAAGCTGGGAAGGGGAGGATGAATGTATGGACATAAGTCCTCTCTCCCAACTTTCGAATTTAACCTATTTGGATTTAAGGAGAAACAAAATAACCGACATAAGTCCCTTATCTCATCTTTCCAAATTAACCCATTTGAATTTAGATGACAACCGAATAAGAGACCTAAGTCCCTTATCTCAACTCACGAATTTAACCGAGTTGTATTTATGGGAAAACGAAGCCAAAAGAGACTGTTTTTTAACCGACATAAGCCCCTTATCTCAACTCACGAATTTAACCAAGTTGGAATTAGTGGGAAACCAAATAATCGACATTAGTCCCTTATCTCAACTCATAAATTTAACCGAGTTGAATTTAGAGGTAAACCAAATAACCGACATAAGCCCTTTATCTCAACTCACGAATTTAACCGAGTTGA
>CALAJP010000087.1 GCA_937922815.1 uncultured Saprospiraceae bacterium | reverse complement strand
AATGTACTATTAAATGAAGAGCTATACATTTAAAATACTATTTTACATAATATAAATTATAGGACAAATACTATTGTTGGTTATTTAATCAAAGTGTACCATTTGTCAACTATAATGATATTATGTAAAATATCCCAGAAGCTTTAGTATTAATGGTTTAATGTGCAGTACTTGGGCATTAAACTAGAAACGGTTTGCTTCGCAGAGTTAAAAAAGCATTGTTCCTATAATTTGTCGTTATGTCAAATGTCCGCTGTCAAACGCTCGATTGTTTATATAAATCAAATTGTTATTACAATTTATTTATAACTCAATTTCCAGCCGCTTGCCAGCCGCACAATAAAAGCTAACTTTTGATTACTATTTAAAAATCGCGTAAACGACAAAATGTACGTAATAAAAAATTTTAAACGATTCTCGTGGATTGCCACAAGAGCATAAAATTACTCGAAGAGATAATTTCTATGCACTTGTTATATTTAGAATTCCAAATAGTCTTTTTTTTAGTTTTCAATATCTTTTGTCTTGAAACAAAAGAAACAAAAATTCAAGGCTGCATATAATTTTGGAAACAATTAACGGCTCATTCGCTATATTTTAGGAAACTTATGAACTGATTAAGATTGCTATGAATTTCCATTTAAAATTGTAACTCTCAAAGAACTGTATTACTAACTCCCTAAAATATGTACGCTCTTTTCGCCTATTGTTTTCACCAAAATTTTATGAGGCCGAACTAAACATTGAAATTCTATTTTACATAATTTTTAGAAGTCTAATTCATTCACTATAATTTGATACATGTAATTTGCACTTGTATATGCAGCATAATCTTGCCAAAAATCATTTTTATCTTCGTTAGCAAAGTCACAAACTGATTTAAATGATATAGCTTGAGGTTTTGGCTCTGAGCATTGACCTGCACTGTAAAAAACTCCATATGATTCCATCTCTATACCTATAAGCTTTCTACTATGCTTTTGTAATTCTTCTATTTGCTTATTATTTTGAATAACTGCAGGTACTGAAGCTAATGGACCAATTTGAATATTTAAAGCACCTGCGGGTTTATTAGCAATATAATTTGTTCTAATTTCATCAAGATACTTTCTAGACATCTTTAAATCTAAAAATCGCTCTTTTAGCTTTTCATCTAATACTTTGTGCCTTGGGTCTGGGAGAAATAAATGTTCACCTTCTGTAGTTGTCGAAATTTTTCCACTTGCACCATCCCAAACTTCTTCATTGATTAGTATATCTCCCATTTCACAAGAATCTTCTATTCCTGCTGCAATTCCGCACATTATTAGATATTTTGGTCGAAATTTATGAATAAGCTTCATTGATAAAACTGAAGCAGCACACATTCCCATTTGTGGTGCAGCAGCTGCGACTAACCTTATAGTACCTCCATCTGATTTATTAATTTGTCCGATATGATATAGAGTCATATCGTCATTATCATATTTTTTTTCTAACCAATCAATTTCTAATTTAAGTACATGAGCTAACTCCGGTTTCCGCAATGCGGTGATTATTGCTACATCAAAGTTAAGCTTAGAAATTATTTCATTTTTGATTTGTTTTTTTGATTTGATTAAATATTCTATTTTATTTTTGAGAACATCTTTCCAATCTTCTACACCATCAATATACTCAATAAGGTGCCATAAACTTTTATCAAAATCACCTTGATATTCATCAATTTGATCGACATGAGCTGTTATGCCAATAATATGATAAGGTACTTTTTTATCATCATCTATTTGAATTTCATTCAAAAAGTCTACACCTATTTCAGGTGATGGATCATCTCCAAATTCAAATGGGATAAAAAGATCTAATAAAAGCAAATCATAATTATCATCCTCCATTAAAGCCAATGATGCAGACTTAATATCAGGAACTACTTTTATATCTTTTTTATTTATTTCAGGAATTTCATAAATTAAATTTTTAATATTAGCTGTTTTATCAGCATTGTCATCTACAATCAATATATTTAACATAAATTATTTGTTTTTATTAACTGTTCTAGTTCATTTTTCCAATTGTCATATCCTGTATTATATGAAACGCAGCCTAAATAAGATTCTTTAAATTCCTCCATTAAATTCTTATCAATCTCTGCTAGAGATACTCCCTTAAACTCTTCATACTGAGTAATAATTATTGATTTTGTTATAATATTTTCTCTATCCATTTCTTCCAATATGAATTCTCCTCCTCTATCAAGAGTATCTCCTCCATCATCTAACTCTGTAACATCAAAATTAGGTATGGACATGTCAAGAATTAATAAATCAAATTTTTCAGCGTATAAAATTTCCATGCCACTTTGAAATGATTTTTTATGAATTATTGTTACATTATTGTTATATAATTCTATTAAAAAATTTCTAACAGGATTATACTTATTATCATCATCTTCTATTACTAATATTTTCATTTAACTATTAGGTTTTTAAGTGAAATTGAACAATTTATTTTTATTTTTTTATTTTCTACTATAGCATTTATTTCATTGGAACTATCTCTAAATACATTAGAAATTATATTAGATGCTTTTATTAAACCAGAATTTCCTTCTTCTCTTAATCCAGATATTGTATGTACTTTTTCAAATTTTTTCGCAATTAACTTTTTAAATTCTTTTAGATTAGTATTTTTTTTAAGGCTATTAATAATAATAATTTTTAAATAATTATTCTCTTCGTAGATAGTAATTTCACTACTAATATTTTCTTTCTCACCTGTTAGCATATAATCTACTATATTATTAAAAAATATCTTCAATAAATCATCAAAATGTGTAAAGTATTCTCCTTTTAAAAGTCTAGTGAAATTTATGTTTTCTTTAATGAATAGTTTATTGTCTGGGTCTATATTATTAATCGTATCAAGGCTACTGGCAATGACATCATCAATAATAAAATCAACATCAAAGCTTTTACTCCTTTTAAACCATACAGCAACTTTATCTATATCCTTTTGAACACTCGTTCTACAATTTGTTATTTGCGTAAATAAATCTTTACAATCAACATCTTCTAAGATATCTCTCATATCTTTTTCAAAATTGTCAATTTCTTCCAAAATCATATCGCGTATTCCATGATTTATTGCATTTCTAATCAATTTTAAACTTATTTCTGTTAATTCCCATAGATAATTTAAAACAGTTAAAACTAATTCATCAAAATCAGAAATAAATTGACAGTTATTCACATATAATTTTTGATAAACATCTGTATGATAATAGTAACCAAATTCAAACCATCCTTTAGCGCTAGTGTTTGGGTCTTCTGTTTTAATTTGTACACATTCATTTTTAAAACCCAAAATAATACCATCGATTTTTTCTGAGAAATCTTTTATTTTCTCTTGAAATTTTTCATTTAATTGCTCATTGAGTTCTAATTTTTTTGACCAAAGAGTATCATCTAAATAAATACCTTTCTCTTTATTTCGGTTTGTTATTATTCTTGTATTATTAAAAGATCTTCTCAGTTGACCTTCAATTGTACCATGTCTAATCCTTGTGCTTAAGTAATAATCTAATCCAAATTTATCACTAAATAAAAACTTATCTCTAATATCAATATATAACTGTCGGAATATGGTAAATTGGTAATCTGTTTTCTTGACAGATTCCTGGTAAGCTTTTGAATCTATTTCACCTGATAATAATTTAATAAAAGAACTTGCCTCTATTCCAAGCCCTTCAAAACTTGAGTATTTTAAGATTTCGGATATATTTCTATAACGGTCAAAACCTTTTTTAACTTGCTTTAACTCTGTGTTTATTAACCCAAATTCGTCAACATAAATTTTACTTTGATCAATTTCTTTTTTTCTCTTTTGAACATTTAAATCTCTTGTAAGCTGCGTAATTTCTCTTGAATAATCATCTTGGTTATCTGAATCAAGTTTTATCAGTATTTGGTTTATTAATAATCTCTCCTCTAAAACTTGAATAGAGGTCTTGAATACTAAAACAGACCTAGATAACACTTTGGTTGAACAAACCGTTTTTAAGAAAACAATTAATTTGCTTCTATTAATAGATGCAAAATATTTATCCATTTCAGTTGGTTTTTTAACTGACAATGATTTCAGAAACAAGTTATAAGATACATAAATGTTACTTGTATCAATATCTGACAAAGCAATAAATATTGAAACATTAATATCATTAGTAGCTACATTTTTAAATCTATGAGTTTTTGCAATAGCTATAGCAACTTTTTTTATTTCAACTTGCTTTAATAAATTTGAGTTCTTTAAATAATTATCTACATAAAGATTTATAGCCTTATCAAATTTTTCTAGGTTCACATAACATTCAAAAAGGTTAACTAAGATTTTTTCATAGATAAAATTTATATTTTCAGAGCACTTAAGAGCTTCTTCTAATACAGGCTCAGCTTTTTCATATTCGCCTCTTTCATTTAACAATAAAGCTTTATAGTGCAAGTATCTTTCATGCGGTACTTCTTTAGATTCTTTTAACTTATCTAGATCATCTAATAAAGAACTAAAAAAATCTGCTGTAATAACATTCTTATATTTTTTTAAATATTCTTTTTTATTTTCATTAGAATTAAATAATTTATAATCAAAAATGTTATTTTCTTTTGTGAAAAAATATGCTTTTTTTGAAAATATTTCTTCGTTTTTTTCATAAAAGAAATTCTCTAGAAAAGACATCAATTGTTTAGCGAATTCAAAGCTTTGAATTCCATTTAAAATTGTCATTAATTCAATTAATGCTTCTCCTGAATCTTCTCCTCTACCCAAAAATTTGTGCAACTGAAATAATACAGAGCTTAAAACTGTGTTTTCAAGCTTTTTAGGTATAGTATATTCACGATTTAGATGATGTAAACTCTTAACATATAGTATTGAAAGCGATGCGTTATTTGGGTTAATTATTAATAAATCGGATAATTTATTAATTGCTTTTCCATACTTCCCTTGCGTATATAAATCGTAAATATCAAATAGATTCTTATCCTTATTAATTTGAATTTCTGAAACATTAGTTAGCTGAAGTGCTTTATTGATTAGAGGATCAGAAATTTTCTTTTCAATTAATTTAAGTTGGAATATTAGCAGATTATCTGTTAATTGAAAATCTGGTTTACTACAAATATGTGCAATGTAGTCCCTTAACAATAAATATTTATCTATTATTGGGTGTATACTTGCAACCCATAAAGACCTTTCAAAATTATTGAATTTATATTCAAAATGATTTAGCCTATATTCAAAATATTCACTGTAGTCATTATCATCTTCTAGCTGATTCCGTAGATTATTTAGTTCTTTTTGATAGCTAATTATTGTAACATCATCTTCAATTTTATAGAAAAAATATGAGCTTAAAAAATAGTATGCAGGATCTCTTGACTCTAATTCTCTTATTTGATGGTAATACTCAATAATTGCCTCAATTCCTTTTTCATTTTTTAATTGAATCAATTTTGATTCAATTCCCCAATACGATTTAGAAATTTCACTTTCAATTTTATTTAAAATGTCTTCACTTTCTTTATACTTCCCAACTAACAAATTGTTTTCGAACTCAATTTTATTTACAATAAAATCATTAATTTCATTAGAATATTTTAAAATCTCGTTTACTATCCAATTTATTTCAACTTGTAAGTTTACGGATGCACTTCTGTCGTTGCGACCAATTGATTCATATTCTTTAGGGAATATATTACCATGTATTAAGCCATTAAATATTTTAGGTGTTCTTTTTAGTAAATAGTTTTGTTCTTCAAAATTATAATCATTCTTTAAAGCTTCAAATAGATGCTTATTATTAATTTTTCTATTATATAATAAAGCTTTAAACTCATTCCATTTATTCATATTAACTCTCAATTGCTCGTTTTTCCTTTTAAAACTATATATTATTATTCTCTAACTATTATAATGAAATACTTATCAATCTTTCGTATTCGATTTTTACGATTTAATAACTATAGTGAGATTTTAAATATAATGAATTATGCAAGAATTTATAAGAGGAAAAACCGTAAAGAATTTAAAGTTTTTAACATGAATTTTCATTCCACACACATTTTCTTCCACTCCTCTACCCTTTCTGAAAAAGAGTGTTCCATTAACCTAGTTAAGAAACTTATAGATTAAATTTTTCTAGAAACTATGTCTTAACATGGGCTTTTAACCAAAGCCCATGTTTACATAACGCTAGTACATTATGAGACAGTTTTGTCAATCATAATTTGACGTTATATAAAATGTCTTTATAACGCTATACCTAGTTCTATATTGTGTTTTTAATATAATCGTAACTATAATTTGTTTTCAAATAAAAACTACCTTTAAAGAAACTTGTTTGGTTATTAAAAATAAATTCTAACTACTGCGTTGGTAGTTAATCCTAAAGAAAATCTTGAGAACTTATCAACTGCGTCATTTCCATTTACTCTGTAATAGTTATTAATGGAATTTACTTTATTTGATATATTCCAGATGGATGCTCCAATTTCTGACCTTAATGAATTATTTATTTTGAATTTATATATGGCAGAAGCATCAATTCTTAAATAATCCAATAAACGTTCATTATTACCTTTATCAAAGTTTACGTCATCATCTACAATTTCGTTACCATTCAGAGGGATTGACGTAGGCTTTCCGGTTCTGTAGTTTAATCCTGCTGAAATATTCCATGATTTATGACTAAAAGTTGTTCCTAATGTAATCGAATGTGTAATATCAAAATTACTTGGAAATTTAATATCTTCAAGTGCCTCAAAAGTATAAGTATTGTTTATGTACGAATAGCTTAACCAACTATTGAATTTACTTAGCCTTTTTCTACACAAAAACTCAATACCGTAGGCATCATAACTTCCTTTTTCTTTTGCAAATTCGTATTTGGTAGTGAAGCTTTGACTTTGGGTGGTTATCCCATCAACTGTCTTATAATACCCTTTTGCATCTAAAAGCCAACCACTATTTTTATACAGTATCCCAACTGACACCTGTTTGCTTTGCAACACAGGAATACTATCGTTATCTGTTAACTGCCAACGCCTTTTCTCAATACCTAGAAAATCATTTTGGAAATTAACAATTTGCGAGGTGCTTTGATGTTTAAATTCGCCTTGTGCTTCAATATCAATGTATTCTCCAATCGATTTTCTAATGCTTAATCTTGGTTCAATAATCAACTTTTCAAACCGAGTTAAATAATTTGCTCTTACACCACCTCTTATGGAAAAATCATTATTAGGATTCTTATACCAAGCCTGACCAAAAACGCTATGTTCTCTTAATATTTCTTCATCACGTCTAACAAACCGAGGTAAATCAATGTCATTTAAGTTGATAACTTCTGTTTCTGTAAACTGATAACCAAGGTTTAATTGCCATTGATTTTGTTCATATAAATTATTAAATAAGACGCTTGTTTCAGAAACAATGTTTTCTTGTAACTGTAGCTGATTACTAAGTACGTCTGCGTTTAATGCTTCAAGCTTATATTCACTATTGTAAATGTTAATGGATGAAGACAGTTTCTCGCTCCATTGTCTTTTATAGTTGAGCCCAACGGCAAGACTATTTTGAGAAATATTACTGCGTCTGGTTCTTGATAAGCCATTAATATCAGCAGTTTCATTGAAGCTTAAATCGTTATTGATAAGAATAA
This sequence comes from uncultured Saprospiraceae bacterium, assembly GCA_937922815.1. Lineage (GTDB taxonomy): Bacteria > Bacteroidota > Bacteroidia > Chitinophagales > Saprospiraceae > CALAJP01. The sequence goes on along the minus strand of CALAJP010000087.1, from coordinate 6,102 downwards.
AATTTAATCTTATAAAATCTCTATCTGTAGGCTGATATAGCCATCGTAATGAAGCATCATAAAAATCAAATTCTTGATTAGAATTAGTAACATTTGAAACATTATTTTCGGCTTCTGTGTCTTGAGTCACTCTATCAAAATAAACATCATAAGTAGGTGTTCTTACAAAATCATCCAAAGACTTTCTGGATGCAATTTGAAGTGAAGACTTATTTCCTATTGGAATATTTGAAAACACTTCTGCATTTATAAAATTAAGACCAAAAACACCATTGAATTTTGAATCAATTTGTTTGTCAGTTTGCATGTGAATCGTCCCAGAAACACCATCTGTGAACGACACATCTGTCCCATTATTGATGACATTAGCTGTTTGGGTCATTAACGGATTAAAACTAGATATAAGACCAAAGAAATGTCCAGTTTGATACATTTTAATACCGTCCCAAAGTATCAAGTTCTGGTCATTAGAACCACCACGAATATTAATATTCGATACGGTTTCATCTACACTTAATATGCTTGGTAAGGCTTGAACAGTTTGCAAGACATCTGATTCAATTAGACCTGGTAAAAGACTAAACTTTTTATAGTCTATTGAAGTTGACCAATCCTGTCTTTTATCAATACCTCTTACAAGATAAGTTTCAATGAGTACAGGTGAAATAACCTCATTTTGAACGAGCATGGTTACAGTTCCACAATCGTTTAAAGTGAAATACTTTGCTTGTCGTTCAATGGTCTTCAAGCCTATATGCCTTATCGTTAATAATTCGTTTTCGGATTTTAACTCAATTTCAAAATAGCCATTCTCATCAGTTACCGCATAAGCAATCTTACTTGTAATGGTTGCACCCAAAAGTGGTTGTTGCAATTCTGAATCTTTAATATAACCACACAATCGTATGGCTTTAGAAATAGTATAAATTAAATTACTAACCCTCTCAAAAACTAGATTCGTTTGCTTTTCAATATTCTTAATTTTTGCTGACAAACTTAAATTTTGTGATACAGGCATTACAGTGACATCTTTTAAAAGGCTACTCTCATAGTTAAAAGAGACAGAATCTGTTTTTGTGATTTGCTCCAGAACTTCAGAAACTGGAACTTTTCGCTCTGAATTTTGTCCTTGTGATTTAAATAATTGAAATAAACACAGGACTAGAAGGATATGAAATTTAGTTTTGCCCATCCCTTATAATGACCTCGTTAGTACTCTGCATTGTATAGGTCAAATTAAGGGGTTTTGAGATAGACTTTAGGGCATTCTCAAGATTGTTATGTTCAAAAGCACCAGTAAACTGAATACTCAAATCAGATGGGTATTGTACTTTGATATTGTATTGCCTTTCTAGCTCTTCAATAACAGCTTTAAATGGAGCATTTTCAAAAACACTCATATTTTTAAGCCAATAGGGTTCTGCGTTTGCAATAGTTGATTTTTTTTCTTTATCTGACGTTAAAATAAACTCAGTACCAGCAGGTAATTTAACTTCTTCTTCATTATATATTACTTGCACCAAGCCCTCATAACAAGACACCTTAAAAATACTATCTCTTGATAAGACATTAAACTCTGTACCTAGCACACTTACTTTTCCAAAGTCAGTATTAACATCAAATCGTTTTCCTTTTTCTACATCAAAGAAAGCTTCTCCTTTAAGTTGTAATGATCTATTTTTGTCCCAATTAGAACTATCATATTTTAGTTCTGATAACTCGTTTAGATTAACGACTGAATTGTCAGGCAGAGTTATGGTCTCATTTTGAGCTAGAGCGGTCTTAAACGAGCTTATTTGGTCTTTATTTATCAAAGTAAATAATGCAAAGCCAACAACTAAAATAGCAGCTAAACTAGAAACAATTTTTATCCAATTTGTAGAGGTACTTTTTTTGAAAACTAATTTCTTATCTAATGTATCAAAGGATACTACCTTTGCATTTAAATAGCCACTAAATCGTTGTGCGTTATCAATAATTTCTTTATAGAACGTTGCATTTTCTAAAGCATTAAAAGCCTTAGCCTCTTCAAGAGACAAGTCATCTTTTAACCACTTTTTTATTAAAAACTCTTCGTTCATAACATACGCTTATATTCTTAAAACAACTTAAGTTTAAATTGTCCCAGAATTATTTTTGATTGAATTCTTCAAGCTCATTTTTTATTTTGTTAAAAGCAGCATAGATTCTATGTTCAGCCACTTTTTTTGTAATGCCTAAAATTTCTGCAACTTCCTTATGGGTTTTGCCATCTACTTTGTTCAAAAGAAATGCAGCTCTCTCCTCTTCTTTTAATTGAGATAAAACACGTTCATATCTGTTTTGAAATTCTTTTTTACGTAAAATAAATTCAGGAGATTCATTTGTGTAGTCTTTTGGTTTAACTTGTTGGTGTTTTAAAACCACCTTTTGATGTTTGACCTCATTTAACATCATGTTGTTAGCTGTAGTATATAAGTAAGTTTTAGCAGCCTTTGGTTTAATTTTAGAACAGTTTTCCCAAAGTTTTATAAATGCTTCTTGCACTTTATCAGCTGGATTTAATAATTCCCCATATTTATAAAAAAGAATATTGCTCAACGATTGTGCATACTTTTCGTATAGTTTTGAAAAGCGAATTTTATCACAGATATCTTTATAAATAGAATTGGACATGTTTGATATTCTTGTCTAAGCTATGAAATTTTTTTAAATGCTTTATGGGATAATACCAAATATAGTTGTTTAAATATTAGAGGGTTTATGTTGCTTAATCAATTAAGTGTCAAAATATAGATTTCATTATAATATGCAAACCACTTGTATTAATAGAACAACAAAATTTATCAAATCAATATCTATGTTGAAAATTGATGAGTTGTTGCAATGCAGAAAGAAGATTATAATGCTTGAGCAATTACTCGAAAATGATTATAACGCTGTTAATCTTTATAAATATAGACGAGCAAATGACAGATTGAATAATTTAAAATCTACAATTCTAGATTTAAAATTATTAGAATTAAGAATTAATAGAAAATTTTGAAAAATTTCTTGGGACAATTTAAACTTAAGTTGTTTTAAGAATAAAGAGCCAATTAACAAACGAACTTAAAATTAAAATAAAATCCATTTCATTATGAAAACTTTAAAACCAATTTTACTACTAGTTATAGGGATTTTAATCACTATGACTTCTTGTAGAACCGAAGACGATTTAGTAATTGACCCACCAGTTGAAGAAACAATCGAAGCAAATTCAACGATAGCAAATTTAATGAGTAGAACTGCAACCAATGATGGTTCTAGTGATAACATTATAGATAATGCAAGTTGTTTAAGCGTACAATTACCTGTTACGGTTACAGTAAACGGAATTGAACTTGAAATAAATGACGATGATGGTTATGAGGATATTGAAGATATTATCGATTTGTTTGATGATGATGTGGACTCTATTATCATTTCATATCCTATTACAGTAATACTTACCGATTTTTCAGCGGTTGTAGTTAACTCTGATGCAGAGTTAGCAGCACTTACATCCAACTGTGTTGGCGAAAACGAAGATGATGATGATATAGAATGTATTGACTTCCAATACCCTATTACAGCATCTGTTTTTGATGAGAACAATGATTTAATCAATTCTATTACTATCAACAACGATAATGATATGTATGATTTTATAGATGATTTAGATGAATTTGCAGCAGTTACAATTAACTTTCCTATTACTGTAATATTTGCAGATGGAGCAACCCAAATCATAAATAGTATTCAAGAATTAGAAAATGCCATTGAAATGGCAGATGATAGCTGTGATGAAGATGACGATAATGATTTTGATGATGATGATTGTGACAACTGTACAACAAATGACCTTGATACTGTTTTTGCAGATTGCTCTGAATGGACAGTTGATAAACTTGAGCGTAATGACAATGACCTAGAAGATAACTACGTAGGATACGAATTTGAGTTTAATAGTGATGGAACAATTTTAATTACTCAAGGAGCAAATACCTTTAATGGTACATGGGAAGCATCTGGAACAGGTAATAATATTTCAGTAACCATTGATGTAACAGGACTGCCTGATTTTAATGATACTTGGAACTTACATGAAATAGAACAAGATGATGATGATGAAGTAAAAGTTGATTTAAGATTAGGAGATGATAGATTGCGTTTTGAAAGTGATTGTTCATCAGGAGGAAGTATTGATGATACTACTCTAGTTAATGCCTTAACAAATGGAGATTGGTATATCACTTATTTCTTTGATGATACAGATGAGACCGCAGACTTTGCAGATTATGTTTTCAATTTTGCATCAGATAATACAGCAACAGCGATAGACATGAGTGGAACTACTAATGGTTCATGGTCAACAACATCAGGAGACGATACTGAACTTGGATTAAACCTAAACTTTGGAACTGGTATTCCACTTGATGATTTAGCTGATGACTGGGATGTTCTTGAAGTAACCAATGACATTATCAGATTAAAAGATGTTAGTGGTGGAGATGGTTCAGAAGACTTTTTAACTTTTGAAAGAGACCCTTTTGATGGAGGTAACGGAAACGATGACTTAGCGGATATTTTAACTGATGGCTTATGGATAGTAGCTTCTTACACTGAAGATTCAGATGACCAAACTTCAGACTATACTGGTTTTCAATTAGATTTTAATATGGATGGTACAGTATCAGCTACAAATGGTTCTAACATTAATAATGGTACTTGGTCTGTATTAAGTGCAGGTAATCAAATGACACTAGATTTTGGTACAGATTTACCTTTTGAAGAATTTAACGATGATGATTGGGATGTAATTTCTGTTTCAGCTACCGAAGTGGTTATCCAAGACGTGAGCGGAGGTGGTGGAGGAACAGATACCTTAACCTTTCAAAAATTATAATCTAAAAACGTATTTAAAACAAAGAATTATGAAAAAAGTATTAAATCTTGGAATGTTATTAATGTTAAGTTTTTCTTTAATGTCGTCCATGTGTTCTAGTGACGATGATGATGGAAGCCCAAACAATAATAGTCAACAAATAGCAGAAATTGAAATTACAGCTCAATCTGGAACTTGGCGAATCACTAACTTTAATGATTCAGGTCAAAACGAAACCTCTGATTTCAATGGGTATGACTTTAGCTTCAATTCTGATGGTTCATTGGTTGCAACTAATGGTTCAAATACAATGACAGGAACTTGGTCTGTAACAGACGATAGCAATAGTAGTAGTGATGATAGTAATGATGACGATGATATTGATTTTAATATTTTCTTTCCAGTACCAGACAGCAATGATTTTGAAGACCTCAATGATGATTGGGATATTGTATCTACTTCATCTACTAGAATTGAACTTATTGATATAAGTGGAGGTAATGGAGGAACAGATATGCTCACATTTGAGAAGAATTAAATAAAGGGTAAATAAGTTAGTAATTTGTCCCTCAGCCCCAAATTTTTTGATTAATAGCAAGCCAATCATGATGTAATGTCATGATTGGTTTTTTTAAACTTTTGTTAAACAATAATGACATTTGTTAAAGTTTTATACTGCTGTATTTATTTTGACAGGGTCATATTTTGAATTACCATAACGTATTCCATTCCACACACATTTTCGCCACTACTCCACCCTTAAAGAAAAAGAGTGTTCCATTAACTGAGTAAAGAAACTAATAGATTAAATTTTTTTAGAATAAGATTACTAACATGCGCTTTTAACCAAAGCCCATGTTGTACATAACGCAAGTACATTATAGGACAATTGCTATTATTTGGTTTTCTAAGTCAGAGTACCAATTGTCAACTATAATGTTATTATGTAAAATATCCCAGAAGCTTTAGTACTATTGGTTTTAGTGTGCATTACTTGGGCATTAAACAAGAAACGGTTTGCTACGCAGCGTTAATGCAATGTTCCTATAATTAGACGTTATGTCAAATGTCCGCTGTCCAAACCTGTCTGCCGACAGGCAGGCGCTCGATTGTTTATATAAATCAAATTGTTATTACAATTTATTTATAACTCAATTTCCAGCCGCTTGCCAGCCCTGTCTGCCGACAGGCAGGCGCACACTATTTCGCGTTAAATG
>CALAJP010000086.1 GCA_937922815.1 uncultured Saprospiraceae bacterium | reverse complement strand
TGTTCGATAGTTCCTCCAAACTGGTTACAATACTTACCCATCCAAGCGGCATTCGTATTTACAACTTGTCCGATTAGTAACTCATCTCCGATAGTTAAAATGGAAATTTTCATTTATATAAAGTCTATTAAAAACTACTTTATGGCTTCTAAAGCAGCCGTATAATTAGGTTCATCTACAAGTTCAGCAACTTGTTCTGTATGAACAACTTTTCCTTCTTCATTGATAACGATAATTGCTCTGGAATGTAATTGAGCTAATGGGCCATCAATCATCACGACTCCATAATCTCTACCAAATTTTCCTGTAGCAAAATCAGAACCCATAACTACATTTTCGATGCCTTCAGCTCCACAAAATCTTCCTTGAGCAAAAGGTAAATCTCTTGAAATACAGATAATTTGAGCTCCAGCATCAGCAGCCAATTCGTTAAACTTTCTAACAGAAGCAGCACAAGTTCCTGTATCAACAGAAGGGAAAATATTTAAAACAACATTTCGACCGGCAAAATCATCTTTTCTTACTTTGTCTAAACCTACACCTACTAATTCAAAGTTAGGTGCATTTTCACCAACTGCAGGTAATGAATTAAGTGTATTGATTGGGTTTCCTTTTAGCGTTATTTGGCTCATAATTATATAGTTTAAAAGTTTAAAAAATAAAAATTAGATGATAAGTAAATAGCAAAATTGAGATTTTGTTTATCAAAACTTGAAAATACTAAATTTACTAAAAGAAAAAGGGTTTACCTTGACTAAATGCCAAAATAAACCCTTTTAAACTTATCTTATTTGTTATTACTTTTTCGTCAATTTATAACTAATGTTAGTCATAACATCTACATTATTTCCTTGAAATGAACTTGTTGTATCAATCGTAGTTTTTATTTCTAAATCATTTCCATTGAAGCTATAATCAGATTCAATTTCATCAAGACCTGACAAAAATTCTTCAGCAATTTCTAAGTCGTCAAAGTTTATTGGTAAAGTTTCTAATACAATTTTATCTTCTTGAATTTCATACCGCCCCGTTTCATTAACTAAGTTGATAGTGTCTTCTGATGTTCCTGATAATAAAGGGATTCCCGATACAGAAGAAACAATAACAAGTGATCCATTAGCAACATAAGTGGAATCGTTAAATGTCATTGTAACATCAATATCTTTTCCTTCTAATAATAACGTTCCTTGGATAGGGAGAATAAGTGACGAAGCTGTAATATCTGCCTCGTTTTTAAATTCTAATAATTCCCATTCGCCGATAATTGTTTGCTCATCGGGTAAAGCATCGGTACTTTCATCATCGCAGCTAACTAAAGAAATAACAGCTACAAATACTAAAAATCGTGATAATAGTTTGAACATTATTAAATATGTTTTTATTTTTTAAGAATTAATGTTTTTATACAAACGCTGAACGGTATAAAAAAAGTTTCCTAAAAGCTGTATTTTTATAAAGCAGGTACTTCGGAACGAGCTTGTTCCCATTTCCATGCAGTTTGCATTATCTCGTCAATAGTTCGATTTGGTTTCCATTTCAGCACGTTTGTAGCTTTTTCCATATCTGAATATATAGCCACTACATCACCTGCTCTTCTGTCCCCAATTGTATAGTTTAATTTCTCACCCGATACTTTTTCAAAACTTTTGATAGCTTCTAATACGGTAACTCCGTTACCAATTCCAAGATTAAATACATCTACTGGAACTTCTTGTTTTTTATCAAGCAATCTCTGCAAAGCTTTGGTATGTGCATTTGCTAAATCCATTACATGGATATAATCTCTGACACAAGAGCCGTCTCTAGTTTCGTAAGTATCGCCAAAAACGGTTACTTTATCTCTATTTCCTATTGCCGTTTCTGTTATTACAGGAATTAAGTTTGATGCTTTGTTAATTGGAGATTCTCCTATTAATCCACTTTCGTGAGCACCTGCGGGGTTAAAATAACGCAACAAAATAGCTTGAATTCCTTTTTCTGCTTTTGCAAAATCCGTAATCATATGCTCTCCCATTTGTTTGGTACGTGCATAAGGACTTTCAGCATCTTTGAATATTGTCGATTCCGTAACTGGAAGTTCGTCTGCATTTCCGTAAACAGAACAAGACGATGAGAAAATTAGGTTAGGAACGTTAAATTCACTCATACAATGCATGATATTCATTAGTGAATTTAAGTTATTTTGAAAATATAGGAGTGGTTTTTCAACACTCTCCCCTACAAACTTCAACGCAGCAAAATGAATAATTCCATCTATATTCTCATTAGAAAAAATACGTTTGGTTTTCTCCAAATCAGTTAAGTCTACGGTGTAATTTTTAACCTGTACACCTGTTACTTCTCTTATTTGTTCGATGGCTCTCAAACTAGAATTTGAATTATTGTCTACAGAAACCACTTCAAATCCGTTATCAATCAAATCAATTACGGTATGGCTTCCAATATAGCCACATCCACCTGTTACGAGTATTTTTTTCATGTTGATGGTTTTTTCTTATAAAATGCGTGTTTACTAAAAATATCTTCTCTTGCCAGTATTATGGTCATTTATATTTATTACAAACTGTGTTCCAATTAGTAAACAACCTTAATTTTATATAGACAAAATAAGTACCAAAGTTTTAGTTTTCTTTAAAACGTTCTGATTAATTTGAAATTATATTGTTACAATCAAATTTTCAGCTATTTCTTTAAATCAGCGTAATGCTTGAAGTATAAAGGTATAGTTTCTATTCCTTTGTAGAAATTAAATAATCCATAATTTTCGTTAGGTGAATGTAAAGCATCTGAGTCTAATCCGAATCCCATTAATACTGTCTTAACATTCAATACCGTTTCGAAAATGGATACAATAGGAATACTGCCTCCATCACG
>CALAJP010000085.1 GCA_937922815.1 uncultured Saprospiraceae bacterium | reverse complement strand
TTATGACAGAAACCCTTTCACTGAAATAGCTTTTATGAAAAAGGGCTATGAAATTGTAAAAGCAGTAGATGTATTAGCCATGTCTGCCGAAGAAATTTCTTCTTTAAAGAATACTATTATAACTTTGCCATCAAGTGAACTCTCTCGAGCAAGAGGAGGTTCTCATTGTATGACTTGCCCTATTATGAGGGGTTAAATGAGTTCTAAAATATATTTATGTACGAACACCAAACTAAAGTAAGAGTTAGGTATGGAGAAACAGACCAGATGGGGGTCGTTTATTATGGTAACTATGCCCTTTATTATGAAATAGGTAGGGTAGAGTGGTTGCGTTCTTTAGGCGTTTCTTATAGCAAAATGGAGAAAGAATTAGGCGTAATGTTACCTGTTACTCAATTTACTTGCAGGTATTTGAGACCAGCGGTTTATGATGAAGAACTGACTATTGTTTCTACAGTAAAACAAATGCCTACGGACACTATACATTTTGAAGTATCTATTCTAAACTTATCCAATAAAGTTATAAATAGGGGACAGGTTTCGCTGTGTTTTATTGATATGAAAACTAAAAAAAGAACACAAATTCCAACGCTTCTAAAAAATGGATTAGAACCATATTTTGAAGAGTAAAGTTTCTGAGTATGAAGAAGAAAAAGAAGAATTGGTTAGGGCGGTTTATTGAAAGTAAAATTAATAATTTAAAGAACAGCCGTTTTTATAGAATTATCATATTGTACACCAAAAAAAATTCTCTACCAGGATTTTCAGGCGTACCGATTTATAATGTTTTTAACTTTTTTTTTAAGGAGGTAGTGAAAGAAAATATTAATGTACGGGCGAATTCGATTGCCTTTTCTACGTTTATTAGTTTGTTTCCTTCTTTGATTGTATTGTTTACTTTAATTCCTGTTATTTTTCCCTTTATAGAGAGTTGGCTATTATCTTTTTTGCCAAGTAGTAGTGGTCTTAGTTTTGAAAATGCACTTCTACAACAGTTATCGACTATATTGCCAGAAGAGTTGGCTGAAGGTTTAAATGATTTTATTCAAAATTTAGTTCAGTCTCCGAAGTTTGGGTTATTATCGGCAGGATTTTTCTTAGCGATATTTTTTGCTTCTAATGGAATGTTAAATCTAATGAATGGGTTTGAGAAATCTTACGACGGAACATTTGTTAAACGAAATGGATTTCAGAAACGAATGATAAGTATTTTTCTTATTTGCCAAGTAGGCTTTTTGGTTGTAATTTCTGTTTTGCTCATCATATTAGGACAGTCTTTGATTCCTTGGGGCTTGAGTTATTTAGAGTTTAGTGCCTTGCAAGCTATGTTTGTTAGTTTTGTAAGATGGCTAATTATTATTGCATTATATTATTTTGCGATTGGTATTATCTATAGGTATGCTCCAGCCATAGAAAACAAATTAGATTGGATAAACCCTGGTACTACATTGGCCTGTATTTTATCATTGATTGCTTCATTAGGCTTTTCTTATTATGTAGATAACTTTGGAAATTATAATAAACTATATGGGTTAATTGGGACTATCATAGTCCTAATGATATGGTTACAGATTAACTCTATTGTTATCTTGATTGGATATGAGTTGAATGCTTCTATTGCCGTAAATAGAGATTTGATAGCAGCAAAACAAAGGGGATAAAAAAAGCCCCATTTATGTGTATAAATGAGGCTATAAAATTTAAGATTTTGTTTCTTTAATATTTTATTCAGGCTTCAAATCAAATTCAACCCTTCTATTTTTCTGTCTTCCTGCGGCAGTATTATTATCTGCAATTGGAGATTCTTCACCATATCCAACATAAGTAATTCTTTGACTAGAAACTCCTTTTTTGGTTAGGTAAGAATAACAAGACCTTGCTCTATTTTCTGACAAACGTTGATTGGTTGCAGAAGAACCCGTGCTATCTGTATATCCAGAAATAAATAATCTATAGTTAGGATATTTAGCCATAATTCCTGAAATTTGATCCAATACCTCGAAAGAAGAAGATTTTAGTCTAGCACTTCCTGTTTCAAACTCAACAGCTCTCATTGCGAAAGTTAAAACTTCTTTCTCCTCTTTTTTGATAGTAGGACAACCTTTATTAGCGGCATCTCCTGCCAATTCAGGGCATTTGTCATCTATGTTGGCAACACCATCATTATCTGAATCTGGGCAACCTCCTGTTTTAGCACTTCCTTTATCATTAGGACATTTGTCGCTAGCGTCAGCTACACCATCACCGTCAGCATCAGGGCAACCGTTTGTTTGAGCAGTACCTTTTGCATTAGGGCACTTGTCATCTGCATCTGCTATTCCGTCACCGTCCGAATCAACCACTACTGGACAACCATTATTTTCAGGTACACCAGGTTCGTTAGGGCATTTATCATCTGCATCAACAATTCCGTCACCATCATTATCAGGACAGCCATTCATGTTTGCTAAACCTGCAATATTAGGACACTTATCTTCGGTATCTTTAACGCCGTCATTGTCCGAATCAGGGCAACCATTTAAATCTGCAGTACCTATTTCGTTAGGACATTCGTCCATATCATCTGATATACCGTCATTATCTGTATCAGTAGGTTCTTTAGGCATTTCCTCTTCTTTTTCACCTTTTTCGCCCAATAAAACTTTCAATCCTCCTTTCAGAGTTAATCTTTCATTTTCAGTATTAAAACCAAGTCTATAGCTAGCACCACCTGTCAAATAAACATTTTTGGCTACTTTCAAATCTAGTCCAATTCCACCAGGAACAGACACTCTAAGGTCTTGAACTTCTGAATATTCAAAATTAAGACCACCGTTTATCCAAGGTACAAATCTTTGGTCAGGAGATTTTAAATATTGTAATCTACCCAAAGTAGAAAGCCCCGCAAAAAGTTCATTGTGAGAAATCTGACCTAAATTTGGCTTATCTAAATCAGCTATCCCTAGCATCAAAGGTATTTCTAATCCGAAATAGTTATTAAAATGATGAGAAAAAGCAATCTCTGCTCCTATGTCATAGGCTCCAAAGTCTGTAATGTCGGAGTCTCTATCGAATCCTTCCCAAGGTGCTATTATTCGGTATGCGAGTGCATTTTTAACTTCCGAATGCTGGGCAGTTGCTGTGTAACAAGTAATAGATAGCACAATGATTAATGCAAAATTTGTTAAAAGCTTCATTAGTAATTTAAGTTTTAAATTTCTACTAAAATTTATTAGTTAATAGTAATATGTTTTATATCCTCTGGTATGATGGATTTAAAGGTTTACGAAAGAAAACTGACTAAGTTTTATTTTTTTTAAATTTATAATTTATTGAGGAGTAATATTATAGTATTTATTTATATCTATTCGCCCTATTGTCATTGTTTGAGGCGTTTCCATTTGAATTAATTTTTGTAGCTTTGAATTTGTGAATCTCTTTTTAATTCAACGTACACTATTAATAAATGAGAGTAGAAAGAACAACCTTGAACTGTAGAGGAAAATTACTTGACTTAGCTCAGCCCGTTGTTATGGGCATCATTAATGTTACGCCAGATTCATTTTATAAAGCAAGTAGAATTTCTAATTTGGATTCTGTATGCCATAGAGTAAGCGAAATGATTCGAGACGGAGCTGCAATAATTGATATAGGCGGAGCGTCTAGCCGACCTGGAGCTGAAACCATTTCTCCTCAAGAAGAAATAGACAGAGTAACCCCTTTTATTGAAAAGATACATGCCGAATTTGATGTTATTATTTCAATTGACACCTTTCAAAGCAAAGTCGTTAAATCAGCTTACGACGCAGGAGCTTCTGTAATAAATGATATTTCGGCAGGAGAGATTGATAAAGAAATGATTCCAACAGTCTCCACTCTTTATCAAACGCCATACATATTAATGCACATGAAAGGAGAACCTCAAAATATGCAAAAGAACATCGATTCTAATACAGATATTGTTATTGATATTATTGATTTTTTTATTAAAAAGATAGGAGCATTAGAGAATAATGGAATTTATGATATTGTACTAGATTTAGGGTTTGGTTTCGGAAAATCAATTCAGCAAAATTATCAACTGTTGCATGAAATGTCGAATTTTAATTTTTTAAATAGACCAATATTGACGGGGGTAAGTCGCAAATCTATGATTTATAAAACCCTAAATATATCTCCCGAAGAATCATTAATAGGTACAGCTGTTTTACAGTACGAATCGTTGAAACAAGGGGCTAAAATTTTGAGAACGCATGACGTAAAAGAAGCCACACAAACTATAAAACTCTTTAATGCAATCGAACAATCATATTGATTTATGAACCATACAGTCGAAGATTCACTTATTAAAAACGGACTCTCTTTTTTAAGAAATCACTATAAAAGCATTAAACGTGTTGCCCCTTCAGAGTTATTTACTCGTTTCGAACTTCCCAACCAAGTCACCTTAGATGGTGCATTGCGAATCACTAGAGAAGAAGATGACATGTTCTTTGTCACTTTAGAGGCTACGGATTTAAAAAATATAGGCGAAGTAACTTATATTATCCTAAAAAAGAAAAGAATTATTGATGGTTTAGCAATAGGAGCTTTTTTTATGGCGATTATATTTCTCTTAGACCATTTTGATCGTTGGGTTTTTACAGAAAGTACTATTGTTTCTAATCTAATTATTTTAACGTTAGGAGTATTGCTGTTTGCATATATATGGTATCGAATTTCGTTTTCTTATTCGAGGTATAAATATATTTATGCGATACAACAATTTAAAAAATATGAAGCCCACGCCAAATGGTTATTGATTTCAAATCAAGTTTGGAACAAATTAGATGACGATGATAGAGCGGAGCTAAAAAAACAGTGTGTCTTTGATAATATAGGTTTTCTAATTTCAGGCGATGATGCTCGCATACGCATTGTAATGAACCCTAATACTAATCAAGGTTTGGTAATAGAAAACCAATTCCTGAAGAAAAATAAAACTAAATGGTTTGAATTTGTAAATAAAAATGCGAATTGGGTTGACAATAAAGAGCGGTTTATCAATTCGGATTGGAAAAACTTTGTTTTGTTCTTGTTGTTTTTCTGCGGTACAACTTTTTTCATAACTAATGAATATTTCAGAACACATGGAGTAATTACGGTTAATGAAAAAGATTATAGTACATTTCTAAAGAATAAAAAATTTACAGAAGAACCAAAATACTATTTTGTTGATCGCAAGAACAGGTTTTTATACATTGAGGACTTTAGCGAAATGTTAAATAATGGACGCATCCTTTCAAATTTAATTTCGATGGGAGCCAGTAAACAAATTTGGTATGATTGTTCTAGAGTCAAAAACCTACCTGATAAATTTTATTTGGTCGAACTCTCTTGGTACGAAAATGTAAATGAGATGATGGATAAACTGAAACAATTTAATAGAAGTCCTTTCGTGATTAATGCAATTTGGTTAGGATGTTTAGATGGGTATCAACATCATTATTCATTATTTGCGGGGCCATTTTTTAATGATGAAAAGAGTGCTTATCATTTTGCTAATACACTAAATTTATGGTTAAATAACAATGGGTTTACAGACGATGTGAAAGTTAGGTTTATAGGAGATTATTGAATATATTATGTCTTATTTTTAACTAGAAAGCGTCAATTGTTGTCAATTAGGCTAATTTTTAACTTTTTTATTAAAAAAAAAACCTAAGTTATTAGGATTGTAAAGAATTTACGTATATTAGAATGTCAAACAATTTTAAAACATATTTTTGGTTGTGTTTTATTAGGTTGTTTACAAATTTTAAATTTAGAGAGTTAATAAAAAAAAAATGTCAGATTCAAAAATTAAATCACACTGGAATGAAGAGTGGGCTGTCGTCACTTTTCAGAAACCTACTAAGAGCTGTAAGTATGAAATTTCTAATTACGGTAGAATTAAAAGCATTAACAAAGCAACAGGATTTGAAAAGTTACTAAAGGGAGTAGCTGTGAGAGGAGGCCTTATTGTTTTGAACATGAAATTAGCGGATGGTACTGCAGGTTATGTTTATGTTCATCGTTTTGTAGCGGAAAATTTCATCGACCCTCCAACAGACGAGCAGAGATACATCTTGCATAAAGATTATGACCGTTCGAACAACAAATTAGATAATTTGAAATGGGCTACCGAATTAGAATGGAAAGCATTCAATAGAGCTAATCCTAGGAATAAGGACAGAAAAAATCAAGCACCTAGAAATGCAAAATTGAACGAAACACAAGTTCGTTTGATGAAAAAAATGTTGCTTAAAGGAAAGACGAAACGTAAAATTATAGCAAAGCAGTTTGGCGTTTCTGAAAACTGTGCTTACAAAATCGAAAAAGGTATTCGTTGGTCACATGTTAATATAACAGAGGCCGAACTTGCCGAAGAAGATTAAAAATAAAAAAGAGTGATTCTAAAACATTTAGAATCACTCTTTTTTTGTTATTGTCAATTTATGATTGAATATAGACCATAGTTTTGGCTTTTAAAATCATAGTTCTTAAAGTTTCAAATTTATGGCAACTGCAATGAACCTTAAAGAAAGGTTGAAAGATGTTAGCGATTACTTTTCTCCAAAAGTAGTCGGAGAAGTTAATGATGTATTTGTAAAAATTGCTAAAATTAAAGGAGATAAAATACCATGGCATAACCATAAAGACGAAGACGAACTTTTCTATATCATAGAGGGGAGTCTTGTTTTTGAAGTAGAAGGCGAAGATAGTTTTGTTATGAATGAAGGAGACTTGTTTATTGTGAAGAAAGGCATCAATCACAGGGTTTCTTCCGATGCTGAATGTAAGATTATGCTAATAGAAAATAAGAGTACAGCACACACTGGAGACGTGCAGTCTGATATTACCAAACCGATTAAAGACCAATTGTAAACGTATGAAAAGCTATTGGGAGCAACGTTATAAAGAAAAAAGAACAGGTTGGGATTTAGGAGAAGTTTCTCCGCCACTTAAAAAATATTTTGAGCAATTAGAAGATAAAACTATCAAAATATTAATTCCAGGAGCTGGTAATGGTTACGAAGCAGAATACCTTTTTGAGAATGGGTTTACTACTGTCGATGTTTTAGATATTGCTCAAGAACCATTAACTATGTTTGCGGATAGAAATCCAACATTTCCTAAAAATCAATTAATTAAAGACGACTTTTTTAGTTTCGAAGGGCAGTATGATTTGATTGTTGAACAGACCTTTTTTTGTTCATTTCCTCCAAAAACACCTACAAGACATTCCTATGCCAAAAAAATGTTTGAATTATTAAAACCTAAAGGAAAATTAGTAGGACTTTGGTTTGATATTCCATTGAAAGGAGATATGGAAAAGCGACCTTTTGGCGGTGACAAAGAAGAATATCTATCTTATTTAGTTCCTTTGTTTGAAAAACAAGTATTTGAACGGTGCTATAACTCAGTAAAACCGAGAGCAGGTAGAGAATTATTTGGAATTTTTAAACGTAAATAGAAAGATATAAAACGCTTAAATACATTTGTCTATGGAGGGAATATTTTAGGAGGTTCCTGAAATATAGAGAGATAGTTTTGATAATTCTCTAAATAGTTTTGATAGTTATTGTTGCCCAAACTCGATTGCTAAGCTTAAAGTCACTCCAAAATTCTCACCTGTTAGATATTTTGCGGGAATCCAATTGGGCATATTATTAACTATGCGTAATGCTTCTTCATCACATTCATAACCTATTTTTTTGACAACTTTAGCTTTTGATAAAGCTCCTTCTTCATTTACATAAAAGGAAACAATTACATTTCCTTTTATTCCATTTTCTCTTGCCTTTTCTGGGTACTCTAACTGCTTGTCGATGTATGCTAACATTTTGTTATGAGAGCATGCTTTTCTTTCTTTTATGTTCATATTTAATTCATCTTCACAGCCAGGAAACATTGGCATATTTTCTATTCCTACTTCCTCTGCGGTTAAGGCTTTTGACTGCGTTTTACAACCCGTGACAAAAAGAATTATAAAAATTATTGAAAATAAAACTAGTCCTTTCATTTTTTCTATTGTTACTTAAACAATTTTTTGTAGTTACTCATAATTACATTTATACTTATCCAAGTTATAGCTTAAAAAAGTCATTTTCAAATTTAGAGGTTTAGTTTCACACAAAAAAAAGCATTTAGTGATACTCACTAAATGCTTTTTTACGTACTGTCAAAGGTATAAATTTATACACTAACAGGTTGGTCCAAATATTGGCTAGGGCCGTATTGGGGAACTGTAGCGTCAGGTTTGCTTAGGTGTTTCAACATAGACATATGTTTGACCAATGCTTCGGTGAACGTTTCGTTTTCTTGATATTCAACACCATATTCTTCCGCTACTTCAATTAATATTTTAGTGATGGCAGGGTAGTGGACGTGGCAAACTCTTGGGAATATATGATGTACGACATGGATATTGATTCCACCCATCAACCAAGAACCAATTTTACTTTGTCTTGCAAAATCCGCAGTGGTTTCAAGCACGTGTAGGGCATAATTATTCTCAATATTACCTTTATCATCAGGCAAAGGGTAGTGAGTACCGTCGTAAACATGCGTCACTTGAAAGATTAATGCAAAAACCAAACTCGGCAATAAGTGCATATTTATAAATGCTAAAATAATTAACCAAGCAGGTGCAGAAAGCAAGTACAAAGGAAGTGCTAGTAATGCTCCGAAATAGAACAGTTTTGAAACTATCAGAATAACATATTCTCTCAACGGGTGATTAAGTTTCTTTTGGTTGCCTATGTTCGCTTCCATAAAGAACCATTTAAAATCTTTGAATGTTACCCAATGAATCATCGCCAAACTATATAATATTGGCGTATAAATGTGTTGATATTTGTGTTTTGGCAACCAAGGCTCGGCAGGCGTGAATCGAAACATACCATGCGTTTCTAAAGTCACATCAATACCATGAATATTTACATAGCCATGGTGAGCACCGTGCATTCTTCTGAACAAGTATTGGTTACCCCCAACAAAATTCATAGAATAACCCAATAAATCATTTATCCATTGCTTAGACGAGTATGCATCGTGTGTCGCATCGTGCATGATGTTGAAAGCGATGAAAATATTGATAAAGCCAAGGGCTAAAAAAGTTAAAATTAACGGAATAGGTTCGCTAACGGTGTCCGTAATGATAAGAGCGTAAGTAGCCACCCACGAAACAATAGCCACAATAGTTTTGATAACCATTTCGGTGTTCGCATAAGGAGTAATGTTGTTATCCTCAAAGTAAGCATCTACTCTTTTTCTTAGAGTAAGAAAAAATTCACTTTTTCGAGGACTACTTTTAAAGCGTACCCTCTTGTCTGATGTCATTTTATTAAACATAAAAACGTATTTTTATAACCAGTGTATTAAGTTAACTCAAACGGTTTGATTACTGCCTTAGATTGGCATAATCTAGCACAAATCTACCTTAAAAAAACTGTATTTTACTTATTTTTATGTAAAAAAAACGAATACAAAAATAATGTCTAATTTAGGTATGTTGTTTCAATAGGTTTAGAAACTGTGCTCTGGAGATAGATTCGGCACCCAACGAAGCCAAATGTTTGGTTTCTTGTTGACAGTCGATTAGTTTTACTCCTTTTTGTTGTAGTAACCTTACCCAAGAAATAAAGCCAAATTTTGAAGCATTAGGAGCCAGAGAAAACATAGATTCGCCAAAAAAAACATCACCAATCCAAAGCCCATATAGTCCACCTACCAACTGTTCTTTGTCCCATACTTCTACCGAATGAACCCAACCTAATTTATGTAATTGAGTATATGCCGCAATCATATCATCCGTAATCCAAGTGCCGTTTTGACCTTTTCTTGGAGTCTTACCACAAGAACGAATAACTTGGTCAAATTGTTGATTGAAAGTAACTTGATATTTTTTTTGATTGAAATAAGGACGCATACTTTTGGCAACCTTTAGCTTGTCTGGAAAAAGGACAAATCTTGGGTCAGGATTCCACCAGATAATTGGATTACCTTTGTTATACCAAGGGAAAATTCCGTTGGTGTAGGCAACCAACAATCGTTCTACGGACAAATCTCCACCTAGTGCAATGATTCCGTCGGCATCAGCATGTTGTGGTTGAGGAAAATGAAGATTGTCTGGTTCTAACCAAATATAATGCATAGATATGTATTCGGAAAGGTTATTTTTCTGACTCGATAACTGCGGATAATCCTTTTTCTATAAGAGCGTCTTTTAAAGGTTTCAATACATCAAGTGGTGCTGTTTTTACAACGGCTTTCCCTTTATAATGTATTAATACGGTCAACTGTTCAGATTGGATAGAAGTATGTCCTAATATGGTCATCAAACAATCGATAACATGGTCAAATGTATTGTAGTCATCGTTGTATATCACCAAGTAAGAAGGTTCGTTTAACAGGGTATCTAAAGCTTCTTCTATCGAAACTTCTTCTTCTACTTCTACATCAGTGTTATATGTTATTTGAGGAACGGAATAGTTGATTCTTGTGAATTTTGGATTTAAAAACATAATGATGAAGTCGTATACCTATTTGAAAAGTAAAATGAACTTGAACAAATAGATGTTTGAAAATAAAGTGTAAAATTAATTATTTTTTTTGTTCAGAGCAATTTTAGGTGCGTTTTTTCTCATAATTCGTTTTATCAAAGGGTAGCTGAACACCGTTAACATAATCAAAGCGACGCCCCAATAAAAGTGGTTTCCTAATTCTTCGTCTTCATTTAAAATCCAAATGGCTAAGAATATTCCATAAACAGGCTCTAAATTAATTATCAAATTGCTCACAAAAGCGGTCAGTGTCTTGAGTGATGACACTGCTAACGAATATGCCAAGGTAGTACACAATAAAGACAAAATTATTAAATAAACCCAATCCATAGAGGCGGGTAAAAAGTTTGTTATTTCGACAAAAGGCAATAATAAACATAAAAATATCCAACCCGAACTCAATTCTATGCAACTAATAGTGGTAGGCGGGGCATGTTTGATAAATTTTTTATTAAAAATACTAAACAAAGCACCCATTAAACCCGATAGTAAACCCGCAGCTATACCTGCATACATACTGAAATCCACCCCTTTTACAATCAATATCATCCCTGGAATAATGAGAGCACCTATCCCAATGTCAAGGTAATTATGTTTTGTTTTTAGAATAATAGGTTCAAGAATGGCGGTCAAAAAAGATACGGTTGCCAAGCAAATCAGTGCAATAGAGGCATTCGCCATTTTGATAGAACCAAAAAAACTCAACCAATGAATAGCGACAATAATGCCTACCATCCCAAAACGAAGCAGATTCGCACGCGTTAGGAATTTCAATTGCCCTTTCCACCAAATCAATAAAATCAAGCTAATAGATGTGATTAGCATTCGCCACCACACCAAAACATAGGTGTCAAGATTTATTAAATCACCCAAAATAGCAGTAATCCCAAATAAAAATACTGCAATATGTAAGTATAAATATGACTTTGAAGATTCATTCATAATACCATAAAAACTTAGAGGTGAAAAATTGGAATATTAAAAGTAGTATTTGAGATAAGTACAAAGTTAGTATTGTCAATGGTAATTATATATTTTTAGGGCTAGTAAATTGAAAGTATAACTCGAAATAGCATATATTTTAAGTTTTGCAAAGTGAATTGAATACTAAAATGTTATATATGATTGAAATGAATCTTATGATTGGTTATATTTGTTTGGAATCCAATTTTGATTAATCTCATTATCCCTTATTTTGATAGAGGATAGATAAAGAAATTCATTTTGACGCAAACAGACATTTTAGTAATTGGTTCAGGGATTGCTGGACTTACTTTGGCGATAAAATTAGCAGAAAAATTACCGAAACAAACTATTTCCGTTCTTACGAAAACTAATGAACAGGAAAGTAATACTCGTTATGCTCAAGGAGGAGTAGCGGCGGTTTGGGATAGAGAAGAAGATTCTTATAAAAAACACATAGAAGATACCTTGGACGCAGGAGACGGACTTTGTGATGAAGATATAGTAGAAATAGTTGTAAAAGAAGGTCCTCAACGTGTTAAAGAATTAATAGAATGGGGGGCAAGGTTCGATAAAGAGGATGGAGGTGAATACGATTTGGGAAAAGAAGGCGGGCACTCTGAAAACAGAATTTTGCATTTCAAGGATATTACGGGGGCTGAAATACAACGAGCTTTACTGGCAAAAGCCGATATGATGCCCAATATCAATATTTATGAACATTATTTTGCTTTAGAATTGTTGACACAACATCATTTAGGGCATATTGTGAGACGGGTTACCCCAAATATTGAGTGTTATGGAGCTTATGTTTTAAATAAAAAAACAGGAACAGTCGAACGTTTTCTTAGCAAAATAACCGTTTTAGCAACAGGCGGCGCTGGACAAATTTATAAAAACACAACAAACCCCGTTATCGCAACAGGTGACGGAATTGCTATGGTTTATCGTGCAAAGGGACGTTGTGCAGATATGGAATTTGTACAATTTCATCCTACGGCATTATATAATCCAGCAGGAGAGAACCCTTCTTTTTTGATTTCAGAAGCTGTTAGAGGATTTGGTGCTATACTAAAAACGGCAGAGGGGGAAGAATTTATGGATAATTATGACGAACGAAAGTCATTGGCACCTAGAGACATAGTCGCACGAGCAATTGATAATGAAATGAAGAAAAGGGGAGTGGAACACATGCATTTGGATTGCTCACACTTGGAAAAAGAACCTTTTTTAGAGCATTTTCCTAATATCTACGAAAAATGTAAATCTAACGGTTTCGACCCTTTCAACACTTATATTCCTGTAGTTCCTGCCTGCCATTATATGTGCGGAGGAATCCAAGTCGATGAAGTAGGGAGAAGTTCGATTGCTAATTTATATGCTTGTGGAGAATGTACCGCAACGGGGTTGCATGGTGCAAACCGACTAGCATCCAATTCATTATTAGAAGCAATGGTTTTTTCTCATCGTATTCATAACGATATTGTAAATATTATTGATACGAAACAATTAAATAAAAATATTCCTGATTGGGACATAAGAGGAACAACAGATCCTAAAGAAATGGTCTTAATTACCCAATCTATCAAGGAACTAAAAGACATCATGAGTACTTATGTAGGAATAGTAAGAACGGATATTCGGTTGAAAAGAGCCGCCGATAGAATCAATATTTTGTTTAAAGAAACGGAAAAACTTTATAAAACTACTACCTTGTCTCCTCAGCTTTGCGAACTCAGAAACTTAATTAACATAGGTTATTTGGTAACCAAAACAGCGAGGATGAGACCTGAGAGTAGAGGGCTACATTACAATACGGATAAACCAAACAAGTCAGATTTTGTTCAGAATTCTATTGTCTAATGAACGAAACAAATATTTATGTCTACAAATACGGAAAGAGAGCGACCATTTACGATTCATTCGAGTACGATTATTCTATATCTTATATTGATTAGTATTGTCTCTCTTTTTTTAGCATTTTCGGGTGCATATTTGTTTACACTTTATGATACAGATGCTTTACCCGTAAATGTACCCGTTCTTTTTGTTTTTAATACACTGCTGTTGCTGGGCAGTAGTTTTACCCTGAATTTGGCGAAAAAGTGTTACAAAAAAGATAATACCAGTGGTTATATCAACTCATTGATGTACACTATTTTTCTATCTATTGGGTTCATTTTTGCACAATTTGCGGCTTGGAAAGTACTAGTGGAAAACAATATCAATTTAACTTCGAGTACTACAGCTTCCTATTTGTATATCATTTCTTTTCTACACATGCTACATGTGGTAGGAGGCTTGATATTTTTGTTTCTATTTTGGTGGTCAGCTAAGAAAAATATGAAAGAACCAGTTACTGTTTTTATTTATTTTTCAGACCCTGAAAAAAAGGAAAAACTGAGACTATTATATGTGTACTGGAACTTCTTAGACATTTTATGGATTTATCTTATTCTATTCTTTTATCTCAATTATATCTTGTATTGACAGGTTAATGTTTGTCAAAGACTTTAACTTTTTGTGTTAAAAAAAAATTAATCATATAACTAAGCTAAAATATTGATTATTATTGTTGTCTAAAAGAAGATAATTTTTTAAAACACATTACTATGAAGAAAGCATTGTTAACTATAGGTTTACTTGTAGCCCTAACCAGTATTTTATTCTCTCAAAAGGTACTTGTAGAAGGATATGTTTTTGAAACTAACAATAGAGGTTATTTGAACCAAGTGAAAGTAGAGGCCTTTGAAAATGAAAAGCTGGTTGAAAAAGTTTATACGAACAAAGAAGGTAAATTTTCTTTAGAGCTACCACAAAACAAAAACTATAACCTTAAATTCAGCAAAGATATTTTCCATCCTTACGAACAAAGTATCAAAACTGAATTGTCTGGAAATCAAGAAAAAGTTTTTATTAAGATAGAAATGAAACGTCAACCAGGCTATATCTTTGACGTAACGCTGGCAGAAAAAAATGTAGGACAAGAAGAAGTGGCGGCTATCTCAGGAGCCAGAATCGAAATTTTTAACAATACTAAACAAAAAGAAGAATTAGTCCTTGACAATCACCCTTTACACGTTTTCAGTTATACCTTTACGGACGGTAATCACTACACCGTTCTTATCAGAAAGAAAGGCTTTTTTACCAAACGTTTAGAAGCTTATGTAAATGTTGATGGCTGTATTATGTGTTTTGATGGAATTGATGAATTGGAGCAGGGAGCCCCTCCCGTTGCTGATAATTTAGCGGAAAGCAATACTTTAGGTACTTTGGTCGCTAATGTTGAACTAGAGCCTTTGCAAATTGATGGAAAATTAGCCATTGATAATATTTATTATAATTATAATAGTGCAGAACTGCGTCCAGATGCGAAGGAAGGTTTGGATAAAGTAATTTATATTTTAGAAACAAATCCTGAAATTGTAGCCGAACTAGGTTCGCATACAGACTCAAGAGGTTCTGATGCATATAATTTAAAATTGAGTCAAGATCGTGCTAAATCTGCGGTTGACTATATTCTCAAAAACAGTAGAAAAATAGACCGATCTCGATTGTCATCAGCAGGTTATGGCGAAGGCAGTATTCTTAATAAATGTAAAAATGGTGTAAAATGCCCTGACTGGCAACATACTCAAAATAGAAGAACAGAGTTGAGAATCACTGGGATTAGAGATGAATCTCAGAACCCTTGGGCGAACCTTTCTCTTGCTCAAATTATCCAAGAAGAAAAAATGGCTGCGGGTTTTGACGAATCTACTATGTTTGGAGGAGTTGTACAGGTGCCTGAAGGTGCTACTTTGGAACAAATCGTAAAAGAAAACGAAGAAAAACAAGCTGCGATAGAAGAAGAAACCGAAACGGTAAGTTTGGGAGCGGATTATTTCAATCAATCTACATCGAAGCCAATCGAGTCTCCAATCGTAGAAAAAAGCAAACCCATGGTGGCTGAAAGTACTGCGATGACCAATCACGAAGTTCCTGTTACTGAGCCTATTTCAAGACCTCAAGTGATTAGGGATTCTAATACTGATGGTGTAATTATTCCTCAACAAAGTGGATATACAATGGTAAGACCTCCTAAATCTATTCCTCAAGGTTATGAAGGTTACAAAGTAGAAATTCTTTCAAGCCCAGCGGCTTTAGATAAAAACCACTATATCTTTCAACGACACGGTAATATTCACGTAGATAGACAAGATAAGAGTAACCATAGTTATATGATTGGAGATTTTCCTACGGAAGCATCAGCCAATAATTTTTTAAAGAAAGTTATAATAGAACGTTATCCTGAGGCAAGGGTCATAAGATATGCGAATGGAAAACGAGTTTAAATAAAACTTTTGTTGAAAATACTTAAAAAATAGGATCGAAACTTAGTAATAAGTTATGAAGTTTGGAAAGGTAGAAGATATAGCAAATATAGATTGGAAGTTTCCGAAATGGCAACATGTACCTTCTAGTTTTGATGGAGGAGACTTAGCTTCCTTATGCCTGAATATAGGCTGCACAGGTTGGAGCAAACCTTCTTGGAAAAGTAGGTATTACCCTGCCAAAGTTAAAAATACGGACATGTTGAGTGCATATTCTAAAATGCATAATACCATTGAGTGTAACGTTACCCATTATCAAATACCTAGTGTTGATACTGTTCAGAAATGGTATCAACAAACCGACGCGGATTTCATTTTTTGTCCTAAGGTTTTGCAAACGATCAGCCATTCTAAAAATTTATTAAATCAGGTAAATAAGTTTGAAGAACAGTATCAAGCCTTATCACATTTGGAGGAAAAATTAGGAACTATCTTTTTGCAGCTACCTGAACATTTTCATCCTAAAAGATGGCAAGAATTAACAGCTTTTATTATCTCAATACCTAAATGCCATTTATTTCTCGAATTTCGAAATCCCGATTGGTTCAAAAGAGATACTTGGTTGTGGGTCTGCGAGTTTATGGAAAAACATAAAATTGGCTTGGTACTTACCGACGTATCGGGTCGCAGAGATGTATTACATCAAAGTTTGACCGTAAATAATTTGTTTGTTAGGTGGGTAGGCAATGATGATGAACGAACAGATTATTTTCGACTAAAGAAGTGGGTACGTCAAATTTCTGAATTATATGAAGAGGGATTGAGAAATATAAATTTCATGGTTCACCAACCAGATAATGAGTTCTCTCCGAATACGGCTCAATATTTTTTTGATGAAATTAAGGCTAATTTACCTATTCGAGGAAGGTGTTCTTTCGATTTTCATCAAAATAATCAACGATTGAGTTTATTTTAATTCAAAAACTAAACTATATTTGGCATCTAGGATTTAATTTTAAAGTTAGCAACAGCAAAAAATTGACAAATGCAACATAACATTAAGAATAAACTAATGGATCTTTCAGAAAATGAATTGCTTTCACATAGAGATATAAGTTGGCTAGCTTTTAATTATCGAGTTTTACAAGAGGCAAAATCCCCGTCAGTGCCTTTGTTTGAAAAAATAAAATTCTTAGCTATATATTCTAGTAATTTAGACGAGTTTTTCAAAATTCGGGTAGCCAACCATAGAAACTTATTAAGGGTTGGTAAGAAAACAATTAGAAAATTAGCAGATGACCCTAAAAAAATATTGAAAGAAATTCTTGAAATTGTAAATACACAGCAAGAAGAATTTAGTGATATCTTTTATGTCCACATCAAAAAAGGACTTAAAAAACAAAATATTTATATAAAAAGACCTAATGAACTTAATGAAGAACAACTAAGGTTCATCGAAAATTATTTTTCGGCGTATATGTTGCCTTATGTTCAGCCTGTTTTGTTGAAAGGAAATAAGATTAGACCTTTCTTGAACAACGGTGCTTTGTATCAAATGGTCTGGATGGAAGATAAATCTAAAGAAGGGAAAGAAGAATACGCATTTGTGAAAGTACCTTCAGACCATTTACCTCGACATATTGAATTGCCTTCAACAGGAAATAGGAAAGACATTATTATTTTAGATAATATAGTCAGATACTCTATTCCTAACCTTTTTCCAGGGTACCACATCAAAGATACGTTTAGTTTTAAACTAAACCGAGATGCGGAATTATATATTGATGATGAGTTTTCGGGAAATTTAATACACAAAATTAGGTCTAGTTTAAATAAAAGAAATATTGGACCAGCGAGTCGGTTCGTTTACGACCGTTCTATGCCCGCAGATTTATTATCATTCATACAAGATACTTTTGATTTAGATAAATATGATTTATTTCCAGAAGGAAGATATCATAATAACTCTGACTTTTTTAGTTTTCCAAACTTTGGCTTAAAAAGCCTAATGAACGCGGATTTACCTCCACTTTCTTACCCTCCTTTAGAAACTAGTGAAGGTTTTTTTGACAGAATTAAAGAGAGAGATCATTTAATAACTTTTCCATATCAATCATACGAATCGGTAGTTCGCTTTTTTGAGAATGCTGCGGAAGATAAAAAAGTTACTCATATTAAAATCATTCAATACAGGGTGGCTAGAAAATCCCGTATTATGAATGCATTAATGAAAGCGGTTAAAAATGGAAAACAAGTTTCCGCATTTATTGAAGTAAAAGCTAGGTTTGACGAGGCTGCGAATCTCAAATGGGGAGAAAGGTTGGAAGCTGCAGGCATTAACGTATATTACTCTTTCCCTGGCGTAAAAGTACATTCCAAATTGGCATTGGTACTCCGCAATGAAGATAATAAATCCGTTATTTACTCTTATTTGAGCACAGGGAATTTCCATGAAGATACTTCTAAGATTTATTCAGATTATGGACTTTTTACTGCTGACAAAAGATTAACGGCAGAAATAGCTAGAGTATTTACGTTTTTAGAAACAGTTAAAATGCCCGATCAAGATTTTGAACACTTGTTAGTGGGACAATTTAACTTGCGAGGAGACTTGGTAGAGTTAATTGAAAAAGAGATTGAAAATGCCAAGGAAGGGAAGAAAGCTAGTATGATTTTGAAAATGAACTCTTTGCAGGACATTAAAATTATCAAAAAATTATATGAAGCAAGTGCCGCTGGGGTTAAAATAAAGATGATTATTCGAGGTATTTGCTGTTTAAAACCACAAGTTCCAGGACTAAGCGAAAATATTGAAGCCTATTCTATTGTCGACCGATTCTTAGAACATGCTCGTGTATTTATTTTTCATAACGAAGGCGATGAAAAAATGTATTTATCGTCGGCAGATTGGATGACTCGTAATCTGAACTATAGAATAGAAACGACATTCCCCATCTATGATAAGAAAATAAAGAAAACCATAAAAGACCATATTAATCTACAGTTGGAAGATAATGTGAAGTCTAGGATAATTGATGCAGATAACAATAATTATTTTAGAAATACAAAACGAGATATTGCCATTCGGTCACAAGTAGAAACATACTTTTACACCAAAAGGCAAGACTATGACGAATGATATTGAAATGGGTCGATATTCATACCTTAAGCATGGTCATATTATTTATACTATAATTTTACGTTGATGAGCTCATTAAGTCAAAAACATTTATTAGGCATTAAAAACATCACCAAAGGTGATATTGAACTCATTTTCAAAACGGCAAGAGAATTTAAACAGGTCATCAATAGACCTATCAAGAAAGTACCTTCATTAAGAGATATAACGATAGCCAATCTGTTTTTTGAGAACTCTACTCGTACGAAAATGTCTTTTGAATTAGCAGAGAAAAGGCTTTCTGCTGATATCATCAATTTTTCGGCATCGGGTTCTTCTGTCAAGAAAGGAGAAACATTGCTAGATACCGTTAATAATATTCTATCCATGAAGGTAGATATGTTAGTCATTCGCCATCCAGCTCCCGGGGCAGCACAATACTTATCTCAGCATATTGATGCTAATATTATTAACGCAGGTGATGGTACACACGAACATCCTACTCAGGCCTTGTTAGATTCTTTTTCAATGACAGAAAAAATAGGGAATTTAGCAGGCAAGAAAGTATGTATATTTGGAGATATACTCCATTCGAGAGTAGCATTGAGTAATATCTTTTGCTTAAAAAAACTCGGAGCTAAAATAAGAGTATGTGGCCCGCCAACTCTTATTCCCAAACATATTGCATCTTTAGACGTAGAAGTATCTTATGATGTAGCAGATTCTTTGAAATGGTGCGATGTAGCTAATATTTTGCGAATTCAGTTAGAACGCCAAGATGTTAAATTTTTTCCGAGCCAGAGAGAATACACACAATACTTTGGAATCAATATGGAACTTTTGAATAACATCGATAAAGAAATTCTCATCATGCATCCTGGTCCTGTTAATCGGGGCGTGGAAATAACAAGCGAAGTAGCCGACTCAAATAAATCAATTATCTTAGAACAGGTAGAGAATGGTGTTGCCATACGTATGGCTATCCTTTACTTATTGGCAGGGAAGAAATAGCGAGCCAATTTGTATGCTTAAGATAAGAACAGGGAATGAGATTTCGTTAAGTGTGAAAACCCTATTTAAACCTAAAACATTGAAAGAACCAATATATTTCACTATTAAAAGAGACTTTTGTAGTACAATTTTTGTGAACAAATATTAAATGGTTCATTTTTTGGTATATGAAATATTGATTAATAGAAGTATATAGTTTAAAACCTTTAAAATGTTTGTACTTTGAAGGTTTGAATATTAAAAAGCATTTGACAACATTATCATTAGTTAATGTTGGTGCTGAAAATAATCCAGTGACTGTTGAAAAGAAAATATATGAAATTTTTACGGACATTTTACCTTTTTTGTTTAGGCATTTTTTTCCTTCCTTCTCTTAATGCCCAAGATTGTTCTAGTTTAATTCAATCGGATAGGTCATTTAATAATGTACAGTTGTTGAAGGCTAAAAACCTTGTATTGGTTATTAGAAGTACCTATTCTTATTCTTTTCAACTAAAAAATAGCGACAAGGGGATTCAAATGGAAGTGAGATCCAAAGCAGGGATAAACTTGAATCAGAACGATGAGGTTATTTTTATGGATAGCAAAGGAGTTCGAAAAGCGTATCGCTTCATTAATCAAGAAGAAGTAGAAAAAGATAACCAAGGCATTCCTAGTTATTTAAATACCTTACAGTTAGATTTAGCGGGTTTAGAATGGATGAATGTTAATGAAATAGGAACTTTGTACTTGAAAAATAATATTTCTAATCAAATACGAAAATTTACTTTAGCTCCTGAACGTCAATTAGAATTTAAAAAAACCGTCTCCTGTTTTTCTGAACGTTTAAATAAAGATCAGGTAAACGATCAACCATCGGGTGTTGATTATTCTCAAACATCGGCTTCAAGACCGAACAAACCACAAGCTGGAACTAGACCTACTTCTCGTCCTTCTGAAACTAAATCTGCTCAAAAATCGAATGTCCCTTGTGCTGGTATTGAAGATTTGAATGATGCAGAATTAGCACAATTGAAAGCAAAAGCCAATGGAGAAAAAGCTCGTTTGGCAAGCATGATTGGAGTAGAGAGAGATCAGGCGAATAGCGAAATTGATAAAATTAAAGCTGAAGTTCAACGAGAAAGAGAAAAGGCTGCTGCCGAAAAATTGCAGATTGCAGAATCGGTACAAGAGGCTAGAGCGAAGGCTCAAGAAGTTATTAAGACCACCCAAGAACTAGAACGTGAACGAGTAACGGCCAGCCAGTCCAAAGCAAACGAACAAATAGAAGCCTATTCAGAAGATGTTATGAAAGCCAAACAAAAATCTCAAGAGGTGATTTCGGCTGCTCAATTAGAATCTGCTGAAAAGGTTAAAGAGATTCGAGAAAAAACAAACCAAGAAATATTAAAAGCTAAAAAAGACCTCCAAAAAGCAAAACAAGAATATGCCGATGAAGTTTCTTCTGCAAGAGAATCTTCTCAGTTAGAAATAAAGACCATTAGAGAAAATCTGTCAAAAAGCTTGGCAGAAGCTCAAGAAGAAGCTAAAAAAAGAAAAAATGCATCTACTGAAGAAGTTGTTGCAACTAAAAAATCTGCTGCGGATGAAATTTTAGCAACCAAAGAAAATACAGCAAGAGAAATAGCGGCTATGCAGGAAAAATTGGCCCTGGCAAAAGAAAAGAATGCTGTCGAATTGGCTGCCTTCAAAAGAAAAACGGATGAACAGAAAAGTATCTTCATGCAAGAAAATGCTGAACAATTAGCCATTTTAGAAGAGGCAAATGCTGAACAAAAATCTATTTCGATTCAAGAAATGGAAGATGCTAAAATTGCTGCAGCTAATGAAATAAAGCAGACTAGAGAGTCTGTTGTCGCTGCTAAAATGGAATCCAAAAAAGAAATAAAGAATACACAAGATTTAACGACGGAAGAAATAACGAAGATAAAGCAGAAAGAAAATGAAGTTAAAAAAGAATATGCTGAAGAAGTCGCACAGGCATTGGCAAAATCTTCGGCTGCTATTTCTTCTGCTCAACAAGAAGAAGCTCTAGCCATAAAGGAAATTAAAGAATTGGCTGAAAAAGAAAAACAAAACAATATCGAAGAGGTTAAACTTGCCAAACAAACGGCACAAGATGAAATAAAGAAAACTGAAGAAGAGTTGAAATTAAAATTGGCAGAAATTAAAGCAAATGAACAAAAAATAATCGAGGAATCTGCTGAAAAAGTTCGTGCCGCTAAGGAAAAAGCATCACAAGCTATTACGAGTGCAAAGTCAGAATCTTCAGAGTCAATATCTTCAATCAATACTGAAGCTACTAATAAAAAAACAGCAATAGCCGATGAAGTTAAAACGGCTCAAGAAAAGTCAAGTGAAAAATTAGCTGCCATTCAAGCAGAAACTGCATCCAAAATAAAAGCTATTCAGGAGGAAGAACAAAAATCAAAACAGCTGTCGGTAGAGGAGGTGAAAGCGATTAAAGAAAAATCAACTTCCGAGGTTGCTCGAATTAAAAAGGAAGCTGCAGAACAAATAGCTGTTATCAAAACAAATGAAAATGAAATTCGCGAAAAATCTGCGTTAGAAGTATTGGAAATGAAAAAAGTAGCAGCGGATTCTATTGCTATGGTGAAAACTCAATTAGCAAATAAAATATTAGAAGCTAGAGAAAATGCAGCTAATGAAATAAAAATTTCTACGGAGGCGGTAATAGCGGCTAAAGAACAATCAAATATCGAAATCGTAAATTTAGCGAAACAAACGGCTGAGAAAGTAAAAGAATTAAAAGAAAAAACAGCAAAAGTAAAACAGGAAGAAAGTACAAAAGTGTTAGCCGCAAAAGAAAAAGCATCTAATAATATCGCACTGACTCGTGAAAACGAAGCTAAGCTAATTAAAGAAGCTAAAACCATTGCTGCTAATCAAATCGCTGAAGCTAAATCAAACGCTGGAACTGAAATCCAAAATGCGGCTGCAGAAATCAAAAAAGCGAAAGAAAGAGCTAGAGAAGAAATTCAGATTATACAGCAACAATCTGCGGTTGAATTGGAACGTATCAGTAAGGAAACAGCGGATAAAAAACTGGAGTTTCAAGATGAAGTAAGGGCTTCTCGAGAAAAAAGAGATACCGAAATTCAAGAGGCTAAGCAAGAGGCATTGAACGAAATTCAACAAGCAAGAAAAGGTGCACAAGAGGAGATACTTAACATTCGTAAACGTATCTCAACCGAAGAAAATAACCTTACGAAGCTACAAAATGAAGTGAAAAAGCTGAAAGAGGAGTTAGAACAATTGAAAAAAGAAAAATCGAATTAAAATTCACCAAAAAATTCAGCATAAATATTATCAGTTTCATGCAATTTAATACTGTGTAATTGACAATCAGAAATAAGGGGTTCTAATTGTTTCCAGATAAGAATAACCAAGTTTTCGGTCGTGGGCTGTAAGTCCTTAGGAATAAAATCTACATCTAAATTAAGGTTCGCATGGTCTAGTTTGGAGGTGATTTCTTTTTGTATTAATTGACTTAATTTTTTGGCATCCATGACAAAGCCCGTTTGAGGGTGCGGTTGCCCTTTTACGGTTACAAAAAGTGTATAATTATGCCCATGCCAATTTTTGTTTGCACATTTACCAAATACCTCTTTGTTTTTTTCATCAGTCCAATCCTTTACCCATAATTTATGAGCGGCATTGAATTGTTCGCGTCTTGTTAGATATGCTGTCATGTTGTAATTAACTTTCTTCAAATAACCCACAAAATTATAAATTTAATACCGTTTTTGCAATTTCTGATAAAGAATCTAATTTGAGAAGCTAGACTATAGATTGTATTTAGTTTTTGATTTAATATTTGAACTGTTTTTTCAAATCCATACGTTTTACTTAAATGATTTTTCCAAAGTAGATTTGATCCATAAATTTACCATCGAAACAAGCAATTTCTTTCATCTCTCCCCATTTTTCATAGCCCATTTTGTATAACAGTTTATGGCTCGGAATATTTGAAGCAATTGTAATGGCAAAAATTACATGATGTCCAATTTGCCTGGCTATTTTTTCAGCTTCTATGACCAATGATTTTCCAACCCCTTTTCGAAAATGATTAGAACTTACATAATAACTAATTTCGGTAGAACGACTAAGAGCCTCTCTTCCTTTTCGGTAAGGACTCAACGAAACCCAACCCATAATTTCATTATTATCATCGATGGCTAAAATGACTGGGAATTTAGGGTCTTTATGAACTTCGAACCATTGTTCTTGTTCTGTAAGAGTTAATTCTTTAGATCTGGCATTGGTTTGATTACGAATGCCTTCGTTGTAGATTAAGTTTACGGCTGGTAAATCGTTGATATTGCAAATTCTGAAAATCATGATAAGTATTTATAATAGTTTTTCTGGAACACTAAAATAAATGATTTTCTAAGAATGCTGGCAACTTGTAGCTAAATCTTATTCGTTTTCGGTTGCGATTGTATTTTCATTAAAAAGGTAAGTAATTCCACCTAACGTTAAGAAACCTAAACCCGCAAGACTTTCCATGGGTTTGTCATAGCCCACATAGATGAGAACGCCAAGGCTGAAAACAACATAAAGAATTTGAGTGAAAGGTTTTAACGGACTTTTGTAAGTGTCAGGTTTTTGGTGTTTGATAAATAGGAGAGAGGCAACAGCGAGAGTGGTAATCAATTGCAAAGTAAATCCTGCACAAGTAAGTACAAACTCGAATGAACCTGTAAAAGTAAAGAACAAACAAACGGCGGTATGAAACCACAAAGCATTGATAGGAATGTTGTTTTTATTGGTTTTTGCTAACGGTTTCCACAAAGAAAATTCAGACGCTAAGGCTTTCGTAACCCTCGGTGCAATCCATGTATATCCGCTTATGGTAGCAACTAATTGAATGGCGATGCAGATACTTACCCAATTTTCACCCATGGTACCGAATAGATTTCCGAAAGAAATAAGAGCCACCTCTGTTTTGCCCGTTAATTGATCAACCGAAGCATGTTTTAATAATACCAATTGCATCAAAATATAAAGAACGGTAACAAAAATTACACTTCCGATGAGTGCAAGTGGAACGTTCTTTCTAGGTTCTTTTATTTCTTCAATAATATAAGCAGCCGAATTCCAACCTGTATAGGCATAGGTGACATAAATCAATGAAACAGCAAAACCAGGAAGAAATATTTCTTCAGAAGTTAAGTTTAAATCATAGTTGA
>CALAJP010000084.1 GCA_937922815.1 uncultured Saprospiraceae bacterium | reverse complement strand
TTTAAACTTTCTACATACAAATCTTCCATCGCAGAATGTACGCGTTGTAAACTTTCTTTTTTAGTAAGTTTAAATGTCTTTTTACTCTTGTCTTCTAACAATTCAAAAGTGGCTTCTTTTCCGTCCGTATTATTGAGTTTTACAATAGCGTTTTTTCCGCTTTCAAATTCTGTAATATGCCCTATTACACCTTTTACCAAGTTTTGATTAAAAGAATCTACCGCAGTTAATGTGTAAATTAAGTTATGATAATCTTTTACTTTTTGTTTTTTCAATTTACCAGAGAGTGCGTCTTTAACTTTTATTTCTTTTTCTGGAAACGTAGCCCCATAACGCAATATAAATTGCGGTTTTATTTTGAGAATATTTTCAAAAGTAGCTTTACCCGTTCCAAACTTATGAGGTTCATCTATAATTACAAAAGGACTTACAGCCGAGATCGCTTCAAAAGGAATTGTATGTTTGTCAAAAATTCCTTTATCAAAACTCTTTTGCATTGTCTCAGAGTTTATCATTCCTGCATTGATAACCATTACTTGAATACTGTTTTTTTCGTAAATCCCTGCATTTACAAAACTGTTTACAGCAGGTGGCATAAACGATTTTTTATTTTTACCTCCTTTTTTACTTTCTACAATATGCAGTTTAACGGTTTTACCATATTGCTCTTTAAAATGTGCTCTTGCACTATCGCTTTTTAAAAAGTTGACTGTTCCTGCTTTAATGGAAAGTGTAGGAACAATGACAATAAATTTAAAAAGACCGTAATTTTTATTGAGTTCAAAAATGGTTTTGGTATAAGTATAGGTTTTACCCGTACCTGTTTCCATCATAATGTCTATGATGTTGCTTTTTACCTTAATTTTTTCGTCTATAGCATTTTCATTTTGAATAGACACAATATTTTGCCTGTATTGCGATATCGACAAATAATTATTATTAAACACCTTGCCTTGCTTTGTAACCTGATTGTACACAGGGTTAGTGAATTGTTTTTCGGTAGGCACAATTATGGGGTGAGATTCTAAGTTTTTAAACACCGCAACGGTACTTGCAACAGCTTGTGTTTGGTGGTTTAAGTTCTTTTCAAAGTTAAATTTTTGCATTGCAATACTATTTTAATAACAACAATACCAATCCTATCATTTTATCTTTTTCGTCGGGTGCCGAAATAGCGATTAATAGCGTAAGTGTTGTGAGTGTTTCAGGTGTAATTTTCTGTGTAAAATCATAATTTGCTTTCTGCAAAAGCCAAACAAAGCTAAACGCTCCACTACGTTTATTTCCATCATTAAACGGATGATTTTTCACTATAAAATAGAGTAAATGTGCTGCTTTTTCTTCTACACTGGGGTAAGCATCTACGCCAAAAACACTTTGAAAAACATTACCAAATATCCCCTTTAAGTTTCCTTGTTTTTTTTCTTGTGCAAAAAGTTCTGTGGCTTCTCTCTTTTTTATTAGTTGGTCTTTTAATAATTGTAAATCCGTACTTAAATCGTTGGCTGAGGCTTTTATTTCAGATATTTCTCCTTTTTTAGGGAAATTGTTTTTATCAAATTTTTCTAAGGTAAAAAACGTATTGGAGAAAGACTCAATAAGAGAAAGAATATCTTCAGGTTGAATTAAGTTATTGTTTTGTGACAGTATTCTTAAATCTTTTAGTGTATCTAAAAATTGCTGCTTGTTATTTTCTAATACTTTTTGGTTAATGGTATATCCTTTGGTTATGTGTTGTTTTAGTGTTTTGGTTGCCCAAATACGAAATTCTGTTGCATTTTTAGAATTCACCCTGTAACCTACTGATAGTATAGCATCCAGATTATAATATTTTATCTGTCTTATAATTGTTCTCTTTCCTTCTTTTTGAACCGTTTCCAAAATGGAAACAGTTGCTTTTTCTTCCAACTCATTTTCCTTAAAGATATTTTTAAGATGTTTTGAAATTGCTGCCTTTTGCACTCCGAATAGATTTGCTATTTCCTTTAGGTTTGCTAATAAAGTACTATTCTCTGCATCTGTATACAAAGAAACATCTCCATTTTTGGACGTGTATATAACAACTTCATTTTTCATAATTTATTTAATCTCTTAAACTGTTTGGTTTTGCGAATGGTTGACTTTTTACACAACTCTTCTAAAAGATCCTAATACCTGGTTATAAAGTCGATGTCAATACTTTTTTTGTTAGCGTAAGACTTCATATTTTCGCTTATTTCACGCAAATTTTTACTTTCAAAATGATAACAAAATGCAATGATGGTGGTTGGGTTAAAATTTTTATCACTATCTATTTTTTCTAATAATGTTTTCAAATTTTCGGTTCTAAAACCATTATCCATTAAATACAATTTCTCATTACTATAATGTGCTGTGTAACCTTTTAAGTCAATTTCTTCTGTTTTTACAGTAAGCGAAATGCCATCATAGGTTTTCCAAGTAACCAATAGTGTTTTTATGTCTTCTTGGGTGAGTTTCCTTTCATCAAACAGCTTATATATTGGGTTTAATTCTTCTAAATCAAAATTATAATCTTCCCATATTGGCATGGTTTCAAATACTTTGAAATAATTTTGGGTTTTTAATTCTGAATTTTGAGTTATTTGCCTTTGTAGGTTTTCTATTTCTGCTTTGTTCTCTTCTGTAGCCAGTTCGGCTTGTAAGTTTTTAATTTTTAGTTCTAAGTTTTGAGTTTTCTCGCCTAACTCTGTATTTATTTTTTTACTTGCTCTTATTAATC
This sequence comes from uncultured Saprospiraceae bacterium, assembly GCA_937922815.1. Classification (GTDB taxonomy): domain Bacteria; phylum Bacteroidota; class Bacteroidia; order Chitinophagales; family Saprospiraceae; genus CALAJP01. The sequence continues at coordinate 175 of CALAJP010000084.1, read as the reverse complement.
GTTCTTTGGTTATGTCAAAAATAGTGGGTGTTTCTACTTTTAATTCATTTTTCACAAAATCGTAAGCCGTTTTATTGCTTTTTTGGTCAATTAGTTCTGGTAACTGTACTAAAATAAATTTACGATTGCCCCCATCTTCTGCGTTGAGTTGCATTACTGCATCTCCAGTTGTGCC
>CALAJP010000083.1 GCA_937922815.1 uncultured Saprospiraceae bacterium | reverse complement strand
AATGCAATCCCTCCTCTATTTGGAGAGCAAGCAGGTTTAGTTTTAAAACAACTAATACCATAATGGAAAAAAATCAATTACAGTTTAAAATTAGTTCTGCTTTAAAGAACATTATAGGAAGTGATTTAATCAGTGATGATTTTATTGCTGTTTTTGAATTGGTAAAAAACACCTATGATGCACACGCTACAAAAGTTGAAATAACATTTGAAAACATCTACAATGAAAATGCCAAAATCATTATAAAAGATAATGGGAAAGGTATGAATTATGATGATTTAATTAATAAATGGTTATTTGTGGCCTATTCAGCAAAGAAAGAAGGTACAGAAGAAGACAGTTACAATTATCGTGATAAAATAAAAGTCAAAAGAGCATATGCTGGAGCTAAAGGTATTGGAAGATTTTCTTGTGATAGACTTGGTGGAGAACTTTATCTTGAAACAATAAAAGATGAACCTAAATCAAAGGTAGAAACACTTTTAACTGAGTGGGATAAATTTGAAGGTAATTTAAAAGAAGAATTTGTAAATATTAGTGTATTACACGAAACTTTACAAAACAGTAAACATAATCAAACACACGGGACAGTATTAGAAATTTCTAATCTAAAAAGTGAATGGAATAGAGAAAAATTCTTAAATCTAAAAGATGCTCTAGCGAAACTAATAAATCCTAACACTTTAAATAAAGAAGATGAATTCGACATTTTCTTAAATGTTGATGCTGAAAAAATTGGTGATAAAACTAACAATGAGTATCGATTAACTGTTAATGGTCAAATTCAAAATTTGATTTTTGAAACACTTGAAATTAAAACAACAAAAATTTCAAGTTCTATTGAAAATGACATTATAACTACTACTCTAATTGAAGGTGGTAAATTAGTCTATAAAATCACAGAATCTAATTCATACTTATTTTTAAATAATCTTGAATTCAATTTATATCATTTAAATAGGTCTTCCAAATCTATTTTTTCCAGAAGAATGGGGATTTCTGCTGTTGATTATGGACACGTATTTGTTTATAAAAATGGTTTAAGAATATACCCATATGGAGACAGAGGTGAAGATCCTTTTAAAATGGACAATAGAAAAGCTCAAGGACACAGTAGATATCTTGGAACAAGAGATGTGTTGGGGTATGTTTCTATATCTGAGCCAAATGAATTATTAAAAGAAACATCTAGTAGAGGTGATGGATTAAGTAAAACTGAAGCATATTTTGAGTTAGTAGACTGGTTCTACTCTACTTTAAAAAAACTTGAAAAATACATAATCGATATAACAGACTGGGGTAATGATTTATCTAATGATGATTATATTAAATTAGATAAACAAGATAAACAACAAGCTCTTGAAAAGTTAGTTTCGAATCTAACTAAGTCTAAAAATTTAATTTCATTTGAGGTCGCTCCTGAGATTTTTGAAATCATTGATAAAAAACAAGAAAAATCAACAAAAAATACTCTTACTAAGATAAAAAAACAAATTGAGAGTGATGATTTCAATAAAAAAGAAATTGTTGAAAGCATTTCAAAAATTGAAAAAAACTTAGACGATTTAAAAAAGACTACAGAAGAAGCGACAGAAGAAGCATTAGACAATCTAATTAAAAATGAAGAATTAGAAACAAATCTTGAGACAGAAAAAAAGAAAGGCTCGTTTCAAGGAGCATTAATTGGTACAGATAAAGAACGTATTATAGGTATGCAACATCAAATATATCATTCTTCAAGTAGAGTTAATAGAAATTTAGATTTACTAATCAAACATCTTGGAATAGATAAAATTGATACAAAAACGAAAAAATATATCAAAACAATATCTTTAGAAACTTCTAAAATCAACTCTATAGCTAATTTTGTAACCAAGGCTAATTTTAATTTAAAAGCTTCTGAAATTGAAACAGATCTAATAGGATTTATTAAAGATTACATCAATGAAATTTACTTACTAGAAGACAAAATCATTGACACAGAAATGATTTTTAATATTGAGGATAAATTCAATAAGGAGTTCATTAGAGAGTTTAGACCTCTTGAAATCACCACTATTATCGACAATCTAATTTCCAATGCGGAAAAAGCAGATTCAACTTTGATAAATTTATCCTTTAAAAAGAAAAAAGAAAATTTTGAGTTTCTATTTCAAGATAATGGAAAGGGAATAAGTCAAACTGATTTAGAAAAAGTGTTTGAATTGGGCTATACAACAACCAATGGTTCTGGCATAGGACTTTTTCAGGTTAACGACTTAATCGAAAACAGTTTAAATGGAAGTATTGAAATTGAATCAGAAGAAAAGAAAGGAACTAGCATAAAAATTACTTTTAAATGAAATTAGAATATAAAATACTTTGGTTAGATGATGAAATTCAAGCCTTTATTGATGATGAATATATTGAAGAACTAGAAACTTATATTAATTCAAAAGGTTTCATTCCCAATATACAAACTGTAAAAAAAGCTTCCGAGTTATATAAACAAATAGACGATTCCTTTGATTTAATCTTAACAGATTATCATATGCGTGAAGAAAATGGGGATAAGGTAATCAGTAGAATCAGAAAAGAATACTCTGTTTTTACCGAAATATTATTTTATACAGCTAAAGCAGATTTAACAGATGCAGAAAAAATTGATAGAGTTTCTTTTCTTGAAACAAGGTCTGCTAAAAATGAGCAT
>CALAJP010000082.1 GCA_937922815.1 uncultured Saprospiraceae bacterium | reverse complement strand
TTGGTATGACCAGAAGGAAGTTTTTGGTCTTTTTTGATATAATTCAATTTTACATTAAAAGGAAGCTTAGTTCCTTCGTGATTTCGTACACTGAAATAAGAGCTATTTCCTTTGTAACGAACCCCAACACTATCGTATTTTATACCATTGATTTTAACGGTTGCCAATAGTCTTTTTTCGTTATAATTTTTTTTGAGCAGGTGTAATTTTCTATCCCAATCTTTGTCGAAAAATTCGATTTCGACTTGATGTAGCTTTTGGGTGTTGAATAATTCTTGTCCAAAGGAATTAAATGGAATAAGAATCGCACAAATTAAAACAAATACGAGATTGATGTTTAGGGATAAAGTTACTTTAGGCATAAAATCGGTGTTCTAGTTACAAGAATAATAACACAAATAAGTGTAGTTTAATTCAATATTATATGAAATATTAACTTACTAGCACCTATTTGTGTTTTATCATTGCATAATTTTATTAGTTAAAGTTAAAATTATACATTAAAACTATTTATTTAACTCGGATAAGCTGACACTCTTTTTTTCGTGGATATAGTTAGAAGGGTAATAATTCAAGGTTGTCGCTCCTTCTAATACCAAATAGTATTCAATAACTTCGTCTTGTGTTTTGGCGTCAACTTCAACTCTGAAAAAACCTTTATCTTTTGTTGTTTTTACTGAACGCATATAAGTTTCTTTCCACTCTGTTTCTCCTTTCTTTTTATAAACCAATTTTACTTTTTTGGCATAACTCAAAGTGTGAACTTTGAACTTGAATTGATTGATTGGGTCACCGTATTGTTTTCTTTTTGAAAATTCAACTACATCAATTCTAGGGTAAAGCGTTAAGAATAATTTATGTTTTTCAAGGTAGTTGGAACGGTTATCAGTGAAGGTTTCTATACCTGGTATTTTACTGCTTTTTCCGATGGTTTTAGTCAAACTATTTTTAAAGTCTTGGCCATTATAATACCAATTTTTATCCATTTCGACTTCTTTGGCAATCAATTTTTGTAGGGCTAATGTTTTTTCAGCAAAGTAACCGTTTCCAAAAATTTCATCATTCAATGTTTTGATATGCGAAAGATATATTTTACGGTATCTATCGTTTTTCAATAATTTGCTAATGAGTGGTTTTGATAACGATTTAAAATGAAGAAGTGGGCTTAATTCTTCCAATTCTTTGATACTTAAATCAGAACCTTTTCCCGTATTTTTATAAGAACCGAATGCCAAATTTAAATCATGAACAATAGGTACAAAACGCCCATCTTCTTGTTGAAATAAATAATAGTTTTCGGCTATTTTACCTGTATAAGAACTCAAATTGGCGGTTACATTATTAAATGCTAACATCCACAAAGTCTGATCTATATCCAAAATGTTACCTATATTATCAACATCCTTATTCAGTGTAGAAACTAGTTTTTCGAGTTGATTCCAAGCTTTTTCATTGTCCGACTCTAAATGAAAATTTTGTTTATAGCACTCTTGATTGGTTTCGAAATCCAATGCACCATAAGTTCCTTCTAAACATCTTCGGATTGATTTTTTACTATATTTTCTTTCTCCTGCTTCAAACAATGCTCCTTCGGTATAACCAAAAGCACGTTCCAAGAAAGTGTCTTCGTCAATAGCTTCAATGTTTACGTACAAGCCGAAGTTTTCATCATTGATAGTAACTTTGCAATAGTTGGCTTTGGGGGCATTGAAATATTTTCCTGCAATGTGATAACCCAATACTTCGCGAACCAAAGAAGGGTCTCTGAGTGCATTAGAAACTTTTATGACCGAATAACCACCATATTGTTGATCTTTTTGAGTGTGGTTCAGTTTAATTTTGATTGCGTTTTTTTTGCTACCTAAGCCAAAAGATTTTTGACCACGATATTTGATACCAACATCATTAAAAGATTGACCATTAATTTTGATATTTCCAACCAAATATCCTTTTCCTCTAAGCGTAAGAGAGTCAAGTTTTTTTGCCCAGTTTTCATCTTCAAAAGTAATGTCGAATTTTTGAATTACATCCAAATCGTAAAGGGCATCTGTTTGAGCACTAACGTTGATGAATAATAAAGCAAAACAAATGGTTAATAGGTTTTTCATTTTCTATTTTTTATCCTAGGGAATCTAAGTGAATACCACACAAAGTATGGTATTTATCATATAATTTAAATTTGACGTGACAATTTATTACTAAATGGTAAATTTTCAAATGTTTTGCGGACTTTCTTTTGCTTAGGCTAAAATAAAACAGATTCAATGCTACCCGAATATAGTATTGAACCTGTCAATGAATAAATTTTTATAAACTAAATAGTTATTCATTGTAGATGTCAAAGGTTTCGTTGATTTGTTTCATTAGAGTTTCATTTTTGAACTCATCGTCAGACATCTGAGATAGTTTTTTGAGATACATATCAAACTTTCCGTGTTTGAAAATAGTAAGCATTTTACCTCCTTTTTCGCATCGGGCAGCATGCCAATCATTTGGATATACCGTTATAGTATCACCTGTAGTTGCGAATACTGATTTATCATCAAAAATAAATTCAACTTCACCATCTATAATGTAAAAAATTTCTGTCATTATTTTGTGATGATGTCTTGGTAGGTAGAAACCAGGTTTCAGCGTGTCCTCAACCATACAAAGTTCGCCGTTTGTGCTTTCAGAAGATACTTTTACAAAACAATGGTCTTGTGAGTAATTATAATTTTCACCCTCTCCTTTTTTGATTATTTCTCTTGTTTGCATAGTTTTTTATCTAAAAATCACCAACTGCTGTCCCAAATAAATGATATTCTCCTTTAGTGAATTCCATTCTTTTATTTGATTTACTTTTACGTTGTATTTTTTGGCAACACCGTATAACGAATCTCCTTTTTTGACAATATATTCAATCTTATTTTGAGAGGCGGCAGGCTTGCTAGTAGCAGAACCTTTTGCTTGAAACTGTCGGTCCACAGTTGTCGTTGCAATATCCGAACCTTCTGTAAATAAATAATCATCATCTTTAGTTGGGTTGGCTAATGTTCCTGTAGAAAAAGTAGTAGTTGTGGTTTCATTAGAAGCCAAATAGTTCGCTTCATTATCCATCCAATGTTCGTCAACATCGCTTAGGTTTAATTCTTGAGACGGCTTCTTTTTGAATAAATCCCAAATAGAATCGCCCGTATTGGCTAATATATTCCAGCCCCGAAGTTTAATTTTTTCGCCTTTTATCAACCTTGTATTGATACTTTTCTTGTTTCTTTTGGCTAGTTTTTCGACTTTGACGCCATATTTTTGAGAAATATCCGCCAATGTTTCGCCATCTTTTACGTAATGAAACTTAGAATTGCTATTGAATGAATTTTTCTTATCGCCTAAGAACACGTTGCTTCCTTCAGGAATCAAGCTATTGATAGATGAATAGACTTCGTTATATTTTTTTAGTTTTTTAGCAGGAATACCTGTTCTTTTGGCAATAGACCTCAAGTCATCGTTTGCAAATGCGTGAGTCGTTCTAATATTATTTAAATAGAAAATTTCCGTTTTTTGAGTACTAGAAGGTGCAGGAATATTGCTCGGCTTTTTGTTTAATACAGGAATTCTTGGTTTAGAAGTAGGAGTGTTGTCAGCTACTTCGGTATTTGGATTCAATGAACTCGAATTCATTTTATCAAATTCGTCAAGATTATATCTTTCGATAAGCGTAATTAATAACTTTGGGTATTTAGGGTTCGTAGCATAACCTGATTTTTTTAAACCATGTGCCCAACCTTTATAATCGTGAATACTTAATTCTCTGAACAACCAACCATAACGATAGTCTTTTCGTGGGTCACGTAAAAAATCCGAGTGCCCAACCCAAGAATCTTCAGGATTGCTAAATACCATAAAACAAGACTTGACCAGTTTTCCATTTACATAATCATCATCTTCTAATTTATATTTACGACCAGGGTTTTTACAATTGGTTTTCATCCCAAAATGATTGTTCGCATTTCTAGCCAATTCACTGGTACCAGAAGCGGATTCTAACAAACCTTGAGCTAATTTAATACTCGCAGGTACACCTGTTCTTTCCATTTCTATAATAGCTATGGTTTTGTACCTTTCTATATAATTTAATTGATTTTGGTTGACAATTGCATCAACAGATTCTTGACTTTGTAGGCTACCAGGAATATTAAAGTGATCGTTTGCATTAAGAAAAGCAAAGCTTATAAAACAAAGGGAGAAAAATATGTATTTCATGGTTTTAGTTCTTTTTTTGTTTGCGAAAATCCAACGAACAAAGTCAGCGGTTATATTATCAATAGCGTCTTTCAATGTTCTTTTGAAATAGATGATTATTTTTATCATATTAAAAAAACGATAAGATAAGCTACGAAAGATATTACGAACCCAATCATAAAAATATTATATGAAATCGTAAGATATTTATATTTCAAATCCAATACTTTACCCAAATGGTAAAGATCTCGAACCATATTTTTGAAAATATACTTTTCATCTTTCAGCATTTCGTCCATCAACTCTTCAAATTCTATGACCGTTAAGGCTGAAAAATTACCAAAAAAGGTCAAATTTTCTTTAAAATCCGCTAAACTATTGGCACCCTCATTCAGACTCGTGACTCTAGGGCGTGAGGATAACACCGCAAAAACCAATGATGCCAACCCCGAACTAATAAAAATAACGGTAGGAACCATTATAAACGGATTTGTCTCGGGAATATTTCTATAAGTCACCAAACTGACGATTACAGAAAGTACAATCGCATTTACACTAATCATAATATTAGCTTTATTGTCTGCGATGGCACTCAGGTTGATGTGTACTCTGAAGGCAGAACGAAAGAAGGTTTGTACGGAACGAATGGTTGAGCCGTCTTCCAGTTTATATGGTTCTTCTTTATCTTCTTTTGCTTTGTTTTCAGCCTTTACTTTTGCTAAATTTTTTCGTAACCAAACGATATTTTTACTTAAAATTCGTTGTTGGTCAAGTAAATTATCATTGTAAAACTGTGTGTGAATAGCTTTGTGTAATTGCCATTGAATCCATTCTTCTTCACTTAATGGTTGTTCTGTATGAATTTCATTTTCGGCTTTCAAGAACTGAAAAACATCTTTATAATCTTCGCCAAAATGAGTCATGTGAATCGCATCAAAAATGATTTCTTCTTCGATACTTCCAGGGGAATCTAATTGAGTAGCATCTATCAGTTCTAATACTTTTTTGAGCATTGGAGTCGGATAATCTCTACTTTTTAGAAACGAATTGGCATTTTTCTTACTTTCTTCTAATGCTTTTTCATATTGAAGGAGATAGCCAGTTGGGTAGAAAAGTGCCGCCAAACGGAGTACTTCTACATTAGCTTTTGTATTTTCGGGTTGTTCTGACAATTCGCAAACGGTCTTGTCTAATCGTTTGCATAATGAAAAGTTATGAAATAGCAGAAGCGGATTGTTGCTACTGGCATATTGTTTTTTGATGGATTCAACAGCCATGTCAACAATGCGGTCATTCAAAAATTCTATTTCTCCAGATAAAGAGGTTTTCAATTGTTGTTTTCGTTTTGTTTTTGAATTTTATCCTTGTTCAGAAGGATATTTGAAGTTTTTCTTTTTTCTAATATTTTCCAAAAATAACATTAATCGTTTACTTTTTGAATGGTTATGGATTTTAGATTCAATTTCGCCATTAAGATAACATTTTGAAACTTCATAAATCATAAACCGGTATGTTCCGATATAAGAATCTGTTTTGGAAACCAATTTATTATTTTGATACAAATATCCGTGACAATTTTCTTGAAAACGCCCGTCAAAATGAATATGCCCTTCAGTGCCTATAACGGTACAAGTAGAATCCATATTTTTATTAATGCAACAAGATAAAATAGATTTTGCGTCACCATGTTGAGCATGTACTCGGGTTTCGAAATCGACCCCATCTTTGGTAAAATCCATTTCAACTTCCATGGAGTCGGGACTATCTAAAAATTCTAAAATAGCCATGGCAGGGTAAATCCCTAAATCTAATAAAGCACCCCCTCCAATATTGGGATTATAAAGGCGATGATTGTATTCGTATTCTTTTTCAATATTGAATTCGGATTCTACCGAAACTACCTTTCCTATTTTTCCTTCAAGAACCCATTGTTTTGCTTTTCTAAACTGAGGTAAATATTGCGTCCACAAAGCTTCGGCATAAAAAGTATTATTTTGAGTAGCCGTTTGTAATACTTCTTTTAATTCCGTTGTATTAATAGTGCAAGGTTTTTCGCAAAGCACCGCTTTTTTGCTTTTCAAAGCTTCGATACTCCATTGGGCATGAAAAGTATGAGGCAGGGTAACATAAACCACTTCGACAGACGGATTTTTAATTAAATCCAAATAATCGTCATGATAGGATTCAATTTCGTTCGATGTGGCAAATTGTTTAGCGTTCTCTTTATTTCTGGAGGCGACAGCAACAACTTCGGCATTTTTGGAAGCCTTAATTTCTTGTGTCATCAATTCTGCCATTTTACCACAGCCTAATATCCCAAAATTTACTTTTTTCATGGACTTATTTTTTTAAGATAAATATTTTCCAACAATAGGCATTCTTCTACCCATTCCAAACGATTTGTTGGTAATGCGAAGGGTAGGAGCGGTCTGGAATCTTTTAAATTCATTAATATTGACCATTCGTAACACACGATGAACCAATTTTTCATCATAACCTGCCGCAATTATGGCTTTAGGGCCTTTTCTTTTTTCGATATACAGTTCTAAAATTGCATCCAAAATATCATAATCAGGCAAAGAATCAGAGTCGAGCTGATTGGGGCGTAGTTCTGCTGAAGGAGCTTTGTTTATAATATTATTGGGAATAATTTCTTCATTTCGATTAATATACCTTGCCAATTCATAAACCTTATTTTTGTACAAGTCTCCAATGACGGACAGACCTCCGCACATATCTCCGTACAAAGTTCCGTAACCGACAGCAGCTTCGGATTTATTAGAAGTATTCAACAAAATATTGCCAAATTTATTGGATAGTGCCATCAAGGTCAGCCCACGTATTCTAGCTTGAAGATTCTCTTCTGCTAAGCCAAAAGGTTGTCCCCAAAACTGAGTTTCTAAACTCCCCATGGCAGCATCATACATTTTCTGAATGGGAATGATTTCGTAAGGGCAACCTAAATGCTGTGCTAATGCTCTAGCATCATTGACTGAGTGGTCAGACGAGAATTGAGAAGGCATCAAAATACAATAAACATTCTTTGCTCCAAGAGCTTGAGCAGCTATGGCAGCAACTACAGCCGAATCAATTCCGCCCGAAAGTCCTAGAATAGCTTTCTTGAAACCTAGTTTTTGATGATAATCTTTTAACCCCAACGTTAATGCTTTATCAATTAATTCAATTTCTTTATGCTCTTTTATGGCAGAAGGTAGAGTGTTCAGGTTTTCTAATTCAAATGTTTGAATAGATTCTTCAAAGAAAGGTAATTCGGCAACGATAGTACCTTTTGCGTTTATGACATAAGAGCCACCATCAAAAATAAGTTCCGTTTGTGCTCCTACATGATTGACATAAAACATCGGAATATTATACAATTCAACATTAGTTTTCAATATATGTCGTCTCGACAGATGGTGTGTCGTACTGAATGGCGACGCAGAAAGATTGAGCACAAAATCAGGTTTATGCTTACTAATTTCTTCCATCGGAGATTGAATATATAAGGGGTTTTTATTTCCTACATTCCAAATATCCTCACAAACGGTCAGTGCAATTTTCTTTCCTTTATATTCGACAATATCAAAGGTGTTCCCTGGTTCGAAATATCGATACTCATCGAAAACATCATAAGTTGGCAACAAACTTTTGTGATAAACATATTGGATTTCTCCATCGGCGATAAAATAGGCTGCATTGAACAAATCCTTACCTTCAATAACAGGGTTTCGTTGAGGGGCTCCAAGAACAACCGCTATACCAACAGTATGTTTGGCTATTTCGGCAATCGCTTCGTCATTTTTTTGAATAAAATCTTCAAATTCAAGAAAATCACGAGGAGGATAGCCACAGGTTGCCAATTCACTAAAACAGATAATGTCAGACTCATCGTTTTTAGCTTTATCAATAGCTTCTATTATTTTCTTTGTGTTACTTTCAAAATTACCGATATGGAAATTTAGTTGAGCTATGGTGATTTTCATATTTGTTTTTTCAATTTTTTACGACTGTTTCAAACACGTTGTTTTATTTTTTTAATGCAAACCGCCAGTTTTTGTAATGATATTCAGACAAAGCTTGTACTTTTTCGCCTTTTTCGTTGGATCGGTAACCTTTTCTTTTTGAAATAAACTTGAAAGGCGGTTTAGAAATATATTCAATATTATCAATTCTTGACCAATGTCCATGGTCTATTAAATAGGTATCAAATTGATTAGTTTCTTTATTGAAATAATACCAATATTTGTCAGATTTACTATGCGACTCATTCTTATCAGCATTATAAACAGCGGTAACGATATTTTGAGAATCGGTACTACTATCAAAATTAATACTAACTCCTTTATCTCTTAATTTGAAAGGAATATTGACAACAAAGTCAGAAGTAATTAACCAATTATTCATTTTTTCTTTGTCGAAATCGGTTACATTCGAACCGTTCAATTGTTTAGTGATTCCAGATTTGTTTTTGGTCAAAATATGGTTTCCTAAACTGTCTGTCCACGAAATTTCTATTACTTTTTCGGGGTGAAATTGGATTCTATTTTTGTGAAGAGTATTTTCAATTTCATTGCCTAATGAATCATGTTTGAGAGTATATTTATAAAAAGAAAACCAAGCGAGTTTATCCCAATTTTCTTCACCACCTAAATAGTCAAAAGCATCGGTCAAAATTTTATCAGCTTTCGCATCTTTGAACGTTGTTCTTTCGAACTTGGCTTGTTGCGGCGTATTTTCACAACTGATAATAAGTATTAGAATAGGTAGAAAGTAGATGTATTTCATTTTTTCATTTTTTAAAATTTAATAATAGGTGCAGCCCATGTTTTTTTGTCTCCAAAAATCTTGTGCTTTTCACTAATCACTTTTAATTGGGTAGGGACGAATTGAATCAAAGCGTAATCCGTTTCTTTGTTTTTATAAAAATTCTTCCATTTTTCTTTCCAAAACTCTTCCTTTTTATCGGCATCGGTTACAATCTTTGCTTGCCCCTTGATAGTTACGTAACCTCCGTGCTCCTTGTCGAAGTAATAAAGCGTAACGTTCGGATTTGCGTTTATTTCGTCAACTTTACTGCTATGAGCATTTGTTCCCAACCAGATGGTGAAATCGTCTTGTGGAGCGAAAGGATCCATTGTTCTCACATTGGCAGTGCCTGTCGAATCAATAGTGATTAACGCACAATTTTGGGCGGATGATATCACCTCTTTGGCAATAATTAGAAGGCTATCTTGTTGAGCGTACGAGAAATGGGTGAAGAAAATTAAATGGCTTAGTAATAAAAAAAAATGTTTCATAATTATCCTTTTTAGCAAAGCAAGATACAAATAGGATTTGGTTTTAAGTAATTAAAAAGTATATATCAATTTATCATTTTTAAAACTTAATTTTATTAGTTTCGTGATTTGAATATTCAAATTAAGCAGAACGAATGGTTAAACAGGATTAGGGGATGTTTTTTGTTGTTGTATTTTCTCTTTTTTTATTATGCTATACCTATGTAGGGTATTTTGCATTATTAAAAATTTTAACCTTATTTCAATCTCCCAAGAAGCTAAATAAAGACGATTATTTCCCGTCTGTTATTATGTTAGTTGCTGCTTATAATGAAGAAGATTGCATTGAAGAAAAGATAGAAAACTGCCTGTCTCTTGATTATCCAATGACTAAATTGAGTTTTTGGTTTGTGACCGATGGAAGTAACGATAGAACGAATACTATTATTGAAAAATATTCGAATCGTTATTCCCAAATCAAGTTGTTTTATGAGAAAGAAAGAAAGGGGAAAATTAATGCTATTCAAAGAGTACAACACCATATCGATTCCGAAATTGTTGTGTTTACAGATGCTAATTCTATTCTAAATATAGATGCTATTCGTTTAATTACAAATCATTTTCAGTACGAAAAAGTAGCTGTGGTAGCGGGCAACAAAATTATAATCTCTAAAACAAAAACTAAAGCGGCTGCTACTTTAGGCGAAGGATTATATTGGAAGTTCGAAAACCGATTGAAGCAACTGGAAAGTGATTTTGATTCTGTTATTGGTGCTGCGGGGGAGTTGTTTGCGATTCGAAAAGAATTATGGCAAAAGATTAGAACGGATACCATAATTGAAGATTTTTTAATTTCTGTGTTGCCTATTCTCGATGGTTATCAACTCGTTTTTGAGCCTAAAGCTATGGCGTCTGAAACGGCTTCCGATGGAGTCGCCGAGGAATTGAAAAGAAAAAAGAGAATTGCCACAGGAAGTTGGCAGGCATGTTTTTATTTAATGGGAAGTAGTAAATTCTGGAACCAACCTAGATTTATTTTTCAATATTTTTCCCATAAATTTTTACGATTATTGAGCCCATTTTTAATGATATTGATATTGCTCTTAAATGTATTCTTGATACAAGAAGGCGGCTTTTGGAAGAGTCTTCTTTACTTGCAAGGGATATTTTATTTTATGGCACTTTGTGGATTGGTTTTATCGAGTAGAAAGGTGAAAATAAATTTATTTTCAGTACCATTTTACTTTTTGATGATGAATTATGCTATTATGATTGGTACTTTTGATTATTTCTTGGGGAATAGAAAAGTTGTTTGGGAAAAATCAAAAAGACTATAAAAATACAATTATTAAATGGGGATTTATCAATTATTTAAGACACTACATATTGTTGGGTTTACAGCATGGTTTGCGGGCTTGTTTTACTTGGTCAGAATGTTTGTCTATCATGTAGAATCGAGAGCTGAAGTTAAAGAAAAATCGTCTGTTTTAGTTCCTCAATTTGAATTGATGGAACAGCGGGTTTATAAAATTATATGTAACCCAGGAATGATGTTAACTTGGTTTTGTGGAATATCTATGATTGTTATCAATGGAAAAGATTGGTTTGTGGCAAATACATGGCTTCACAGTAAGATTTTATTATTGCTATTACTTACTTGTTATCATTTGTATTGCAAACGCATAATGAATGGTTTGAAACAGGGTAAAGATATTTTGTCGGGGTATCAGTTTAGGTTATTTAATGAAGTTCCTACTTTGTTTTTGGTAAGTATTGTTTTGCTTGCGGTCTATCGAAATTCGTTGAACTATGGTTATGCGTTAATTGGAATGATTGGCTTTATTTTATTTATGATAATAATGACAAAAATTTATAAAAAAATAAGAGATAAAAACCCGAATGCTTAACTATCTTTAGGCAGAAAATGTAGATAGCCAATGAACCCAACTTTTACTAAACTCTTGCTAGTCTTGACGATGCTTTTGTGGGCAATGAGTTTTCATCTTACCGAATTTGCATTAGACTATGCGTCACCGCTAATGATTGCCTTTTTTCGCTTTCTGTTCGGAATTTTGGTTTTGGTAATTGTTGTCGGCATTAAATATAAAGGAGAGTTGTTAAGAATTAAATTTTCCAAACGAGAATGGTGGTATATGTTTTTGGTCTCTTTTACGGGAATATTTTTGACGATGTATTTTTTTAATCTTGGTTTGGTAACTACTTCCGCTATCAATGCATCATTAATCGATACAACAACTCCGCTGACAACCGCATTATTATCAATTTGGTTATTAAATCAAAAACTCAAAAAGATTCATTGGTTAGGAATTCTAATTAGCACTATTGGCATTTTGACGGTAATTTTTGAAGGAAAGTTGGAAAATATGCTTCAATTAAGTTTTAATATAGGTGATTTTTATTTAATAATAATGGTTCTCACATTTGCCTTATCTCAGATTTTTATAAAAAGAGATATTCCCCATATTGAATCCATATTAATGACAACAATTACTTCGATAATGTCATTATTTCTATTTGCATTATTCCTTATTCCTGAATTTAAATCGGCTTCTATTCCTACAAATATTGATTTTTGGTACGCCTGTATTTTTATGGGGGTTTTAGGAACTGGAGTTTCTTATTCTACATTTAATTATTGCATTGTGAAATTGGGTACTACGGCTTCGGCACTTTATCTTAATTTACTTCCCTGTTTTGTGGTGCTTATTTCTTATTTTCAAGGATATTCACTAAGTTTTCCTCAAATTATAGGAGGATTATTAATTGTGGCCAGTATTGTTTTGTTTATTTATTACCCTATCGAAGAAGAAGTGTAAACTTTTTTGATGAAATTTGATTAATATATTCGTAATAAAGTCTATTAGGACGAAAATCAAAAATATGGATATGGAATCGAAGAAAAAAGAGTTTATAAATCCCATTGATAAAGATAAAATTGCAGAAAACCCTGCCTTTTTACCATACGCTCATAGTGTAGGAGGCGTACAAATCAAACCTATAGACAAAGGAAGAGTTAAAGGTTTATCGCTGGATGCTATGTATGAACAGACCAATGTTCAGTTAGACCAAATACGAGAACAGGTTATGCTACTGGCAGAACAAGCTGAAAAAGTACATAAGCGAGTTGAAATTTCTGAGAAAATATATCAATCTAATATTGGTTTCATTCCCGTCATTGGTCATACTTATTATTTATACCTAAAAAAGGATAAGAGCTATATTGTTTCTATGGTTGCACCCAATGAATGGGGCAGGAGTAACCCTTACCAATTTATTTCCACTATCAAATTACTTTCTGACCATACTTGGGATATCCTTGAGGATGCATTTGGCGTTTAGTCGATAATAAAAGCTCTACAAGTAATCTATTATTAGGAATGAATTCATATGGATTAAAAATAATTCTTTTTAATCCAATTTTCGTCTAGTATTCATCTTAATACCTAATAGTGGGGAGACTTGGTGTTTGAAATAAAAGTTCCTTTTTTTACTCTTATACGAATCCAATTCGTCATAATTTCTATTGAAATGTGTCAAATAATTACTCATGCTAAAAATCTTACATTGTGTAATTATTTTGTTATCAAGGCGGAAGTGTAATGTTATTTACACTAAATGTTAAAATTGTATGTTTTTTAAGAAAATTTTCAGGTTTGATTGAATATGATATGAATAAAATATATATTTGAGCAAATTTATTACTCACATCTTTTTTGTGAAAGAGCTAATCAGACTTTTTCATAAGCGAAGCTTTATCTTTTCGATTGATTGATTCAATAATATCTTCTAAAACTAGGGTAAAATTATTACTCAAATTCTTTATAAATGAGAAAGTATCTTCCTATTTAAGAGGCTTAGCTAAGGAGTTTGGTGAATCTACTAATTCTGTTCGGGTAGAATTGAACCGATTAGAAAGTGCAGGATTGTTGTCCTCAAAATTAGATGGAGGCAAGAAAATGTTTTCGGCAAACAAGTCGCACCCTTTTTTTGAACAGATAAATCAGATGGTGATTAAACATGTTGGTTTAGATGCGGTGGTTTTTGAAGTTGCGGAAAAATTAGGAGACTTAAAAGAGGTTCATTTACTTGGTGATTTAGCAAATGGAGAAGACTGCGATATCATAGATTTAGCTTTTTTAGGGAATTTAGACAGAAATTATTTAGTACAGCTAATCACTAAAGCAGAAAATTTGTCTAACAAAAAAATAAAGTATGTCGTTTATGAAAATGAGAATACTTTTTTCCAAATGATAGATAAGCTAAAAGAAAAGTCTGTTTTGTTATGGAAGAATTAGG
>CALAJP010000081.1 GCA_937922815.1 uncultured Saprospiraceae bacterium | reverse complement strand
TAGTAGAAAAATTAGAAAATAAACTTTTTTCATTGCGCTTAAATATAAAAAAAGTAACTATTGATACAAAACGTATCTAGGCGGCACCAAACCGTTTAAACGCAAATGTACCAGCATTTGCCCTCTGTGGTGGGTTATATGGTCTGCAAGGAGCATAAAAATCTGCCGTTTACTCCTATCCAGTCCAAAATAATCAAGGGTATCATCTAATTGCTTAGTATCAAAGTCTTTTAGTAGTGTAATGGCCTCTTTAAAGGTATTGTTTACAGTAGCTATCATCTGCTTTTTGTTCTTGTTATGCGTTTTGTAGATGGTATCTGTTTGCCATGTTCTAGCTTCTCGCCCACCTAATAAAGATTGGCTATGCCAATCTAATGCATAACCAATATGCATTAGGTTTTCAGCAAAGCTCAACGACTCTGGTATAGCCTTATAATTATACTTCTCCACAGGCATCATCTCTGCCACAAGGTTTAGGTATTTCTGGGAGTTCTCTAAACGCTCTATAAAATCGTTTACAAACTTTTCTTCTTGGGAAGATAATGGGAAAGGAATGAAGTAAACGAGTATGATAATTAAAATATATAAATGTTTCATTTAAACATCGCTTAATATTAATGTCACTTGACATTTTAAGTTAATATATGTTATTTTGTGTAAAAACATGCTTATGCTTCAGTCAAATTTTCTAACAGTCGAACAGGTCGCTGATAATCTTCAAGTTACAAGACAAACTGTTTCAAAGTACATTAGGTCGTGTGAGCTTAATGCTGTCAAGATAAATAAAAGTTATAGGATTACTGTTGATGATTTTGAATCTTTTTTGAATAAAAACTCTACTACTGAAGAGCCTCAAGTTGCTTATTTGAGAAGAACTAAAAATTGTTTCCTTGAATATTCAGATAAGTCAGATGAATTTGAAATTTTATACGGTTTAGAAAACGGTCAATTTAAAAGCATTGAAACTAACCACAAAAAGGACAACAATAAATTTATATTTGGCGATAACCTACTTGTTCTAAAAAAGTTGTTAGATACGCATAAATCGAAAATTGATTTGGTATACATTGACCCACCATTTGGTACAGGGCAAAATTTCAATTCAATTGATGATGATAATGCTTATTCTGATAAGTTAATTGATAGTGAATTCCTTGAATTTTTAAGAAAAAGATTATTTATTTTACGCGAATTGTTGTCTGAACAAGGAAGCATTTACCTACATATCGATAAAAAAATAGGGCATTATGTAAAAATAATTATGGATGAAGTTTTTGGTCACAAAAACTTTATAAATGATATAACTAGAATTAAATGCAATCCGAAAAATTTTGCAAGAAATGCTTACGGTAATTATACTGATATGATTTTGTATTATGCCAAAAATAGAGATAAACAAATTTGGAATGATGTAAAGGAATCAATGTCAAAGGCCAAAAGAGAAGAACTCTTTCCTAAAAAACATCCAAAATTTGGTCATTACACAACAAATCCAATTCACGCTCCAGGAAAAACTATTGATGGTGATACTGGAATGGAATGGAAAGGTTTAATGCCACCTAAAGGCAGGCATTGGCGTTATTCAAGAAAAGTCTTAGATGAATTAGATTATCTTGGATTAATTGAATGGTCAAGTAATGGGAATCCTAGAAAAATTGTAAAAGCTAAAGACCATAAAGGATTTAAAATTCAAGATTTATGGGAATTTAAAGATAAAGGATTGTCTTATGTTGATTATCCTACTCAAAAAAATTATGATTTGTTAGAGAGGATAATAAAAAATTCATCTAATGAAAATTCGATTGTACTTGATTGTTTCGCAGGTTCTGGCAGCACACTAAAAGTTTCAAATTCATTAGATAGAGAATGGATTGGAATTGATAATTCTAATCATTCATTAAATGTGATTAAGGATACTTTTAAAAATGAGAACATATTATGTAATTTTTATGAATATAACACTTTGAGCTAATCTAAAAATGTATTTAAATAATCTTCAAGAAGTAGTGAGCTTAAAATATCATAAGGACTCTCTTGAACCGAGACGTTTACCTTGTCGTATATTATTGAGTCGTTTATCTTTCTTGTTGCCCAAGGAAATCCATCAATAACTCCAATTCTGATAACGTTACCTCGCTGTTCACGGCAAAAGTCAAGAACATCTCGAACTTGATTGTTTTGATTCCCACCTGAACGACCAATCCACTTGGCTTCGCCAACGATATATGTTTCATTGACTTTTACTACTAAATCTGGTCTTTTTCTAA
Source organism: uncultured Saprospiraceae bacterium (assembly GCA_937922815.1). GTDB lineage: Bacteria > Bacteroidota > Bacteroidia > Chitinophagales > Saprospiraceae > CALAJP01. The sequence continues at coordinate 912 of CALAJP010000081.1, read as the reverse complement.
GGTTTTGATTTAGAACGTCATTAACAAAATTCTTACCATCTTCTTCGGAAGAACTTAAAATGAAAGTGCCTGTACTAGACCTCTGAAAATCTTCAATGTTTAACAACTCAAATTTTGTTCTTAACCAATTAGTAAACATTGGTCCCATTTGCTGATTTATTTTAGGCGCAGATTCTAAGCGTACAACCAATTCTTCAGCTGTCATTGCATATAAAGTATTTGCAATTCTATTAATCTGAAGAGGGTTAAGGTTTTTACAGTCTTTGACTTCTTTAATTAGAAATGACAAAGGTTCATCATATGGAAATTTGACTTCTCCTTGAAGAATCTCAATTAAGTTTTGAGTTCTTCTTCCTTGATGCGCTGATATGATTCTCCGTTTTAACCTCTGTTCTAAATGATTTGGTACTGCTGTTTCTAATGGATAGACTTCTAAAAGATTATCTAGATAAGGTGTGCTTTCGAAAAGTTGGATGCTTTTTAACACCCATTCGTTTAATTCTTCTCTTTCGTTCTCAATGTCAATTGTTCTATCCATTTACTTTCTCTACAATGTGATAATTCCTTTTTTAGCCATATAATATACAGAAAAATTATATGAGTATAATGGCATTCTGGTTTCCATTCTATAAAACCTCCAACTTCGCAAAACGCAACAACAGCTTTTTTATATCCCCTCTATCAAACTGTATCTCGGCTTTTTTGTCGTTACCCACTCCCTCAATTTTTAAAACCTTTCCTTTTCCAAATCGGGTATGGTTAACCAAAGCTCCTTCTACCAGATTGGCATCAACTACATTTGTGTTTTCAGCAGGTTGGGAGATTTGTGGTTTTAATTTTCTAAGTTTTCGTAATTGACTCTGGTTTGGCCCCTTTACATTTGGCGGTGTTCCATTCTGCGGTTTTATTTGA
>CALAJP010000080.1 GCA_937922815.1 uncultured Saprospiraceae bacterium | reverse complement strand
TTGGTAAGAAAAAGCGTATTGCTCACTAAAGATATAATTATAAAATCATCTTGTACATACGTAATATTTTACAACCCTACCGCTTTTTGGCAATCAGTACAGATGTAATATTTTACGTCTCTTATTATCTGCTTTTGAAGGTGACGGCTATCAGCAAATAAAAAAAGCGACACAAGTGCCGCTTTGGGTGTTTTCACAACGGAATAATCCTTATTGTGAATTGATTTAAAATTGTATATGACAAATATATAATTTATTTCCTAATTAAACAATGCTAATATTATAATTTTTTATATATTTAATAAAAAAACATAGGGCATGGAAAAATTAGTATTAGGTTTAGATATTGGGACTACTTCTATTGGGTGGGCATTGGTTCAACCTCATAAAGACAATAATGATTTATCAAAAATCATAAAATTAGGAGTTCGAGTAAATCCTCTTTCTGTTGATGAAATTTCTGATTTCAACAAAGGGAATGCATTGAGCACGAATGCAGATAGAACGCTAGCAAGAGGAGCAAGAAGAAATTTGCAACGTTTCAAACAAAGAAGAAGTAATCTAATTGCTTTACTTAAAGAGCACAAAATAATCACTGATGATACCATACTTACTGAAAATGGTAAAAATACTACTCATCAAACATTACGACTAAGGGCAAAAGCTGCTAGTGATGAAATAACATTATCTGATTTGGCTAAAGTATTATTGACTATTAATAAAAAAAGAGGTTACAAAAGTAGTCGTAAAGCTAGCAGCTCGGAGACTGAAAGTCATGGTGTTCTGATAGATGGAATGACCATTGCAAGGCATCTATATGAAGAAGAACTAACTCCTGGTCAATATGTTTATAACATATTGGAAAATACTAAATCTAAGTTTATTCCTAACTTCTACCCTTCTGATTTGAAAAATGAATTTAAGAAGATATGGGAGTATCAATCTCAATTTCATTCAGATGTTCTAACAAAAAAATTGTTCGATGAGGTTATTGGTAAAAAACTACAAGCAACCAAGAAAATACTTGAAAAACTATTCAATTTAGTCGGAATAAAAAGAACAGAAAAAGGTACTGAATTAAAAAAGGAAAATTATAGATTGCGTTCCATCGCGTTACACGAACCCTTAGAACTAGAATATTTAGCTATTGTATTACAAGAGATAAATAATAACCTGAATAAGTCGAGCGGTTACTTAGGTAAAATAAGCGATAGAAGTAAAGAACTCTATTTCAATAATGAAACTGTTGGACAAAACTTATTTAACCAAATACAAAAAGACAAACATACTTCACTTAAAAGTCAAGTATTTTATCGTCAAGATTATTTAGATGAATTTGAAAGAATATGGGAGACTCAATCTCAATTTCACCCCATATTAACTGATGGTTTAAAAAATGAAATTCGTGATGTAGTTATTTTTTATCAAAGGAAATTAAAGTCACAGAAACATTTAATTTCTGAATGTATTTTCGAAAAACACCATAAATGTATTCCTAAGTCTTCTCCCCTTTTTCAAGAATTCAAAGTTTGGCAGGGAGTTAATAATTTAGAAATCACAGATAAAGAATCAAATACTAAATCGTGTTTAACTACTGAACAAAAACAGTCTTTATTCAATGAACTTAATACTTTCGGTAATAAAACAGAAGCCCAAATCCTTAAAATTCTGAACCTAAAACCGAAAGACTATAAAACTAACTTTTCTGAAGGTCTGGAAGGAAACCATACCAACCAAAAACTATTCAATACCTTTTTTACAATTCTCGAAAATGAAGGATACGGAAACGATTGGAATAAAAAATCTGCACTTGATATTAGAAATGAGGTATCAGAAATTTTTGAACACTTAGGCATTGATAAATCTATCTTGAACTTTGATGCCAACATCAAAGAACAAGAATTTGATAAACAGAAAAGCTTTCAATTGTGGCATTTGCTATATGCTACTCAAGATGATGATAAAATAAGCGAAGAAGACAAATTAAAATATGGAAACAATAATGTGGTAATTAAAAAAGCACTACACACAAAATTTGGTTTTAGCTTAGAACAGGCAGCCTTAGTTAGTAATATTACTTTCAAAAATGATTATGGAAGCTTGAGTAGTAGAGCTATCAGAAAAATAATTCCTCACTTGCAAAAAGGGAACAATTATTCCGACGCTTGCCAATTGGCAGGTTATAATCATTCTAATTCCTTGACAAAAGATGAAATAGATAATCGGGTATTAAAGGATAAAATGGATTTATTACCCAAAAATAGTCTCCGTAATCCTGTAGTTGAAAAAATTCTCAATCAATTGGTTAATCTAGTCAATCAAATCATTAAAGAATATGGAAAACCAACAGAAGTAAGGATTGAGTTGGCTAGAGATTTAAAACAAACTGCCAGTCAACGTAAACTAGAAACTTCAAATATTAGAAAAGCTACGGAACGAAACGACTCCATTAGAAAAACCATTCAACGAGATTTTGGCTTTGTGGCAACTAAAAATGATGTAATCAAATATAGACTGTGGGAAGAATTAGCACAAAACAGCCATAAGGATATATTTACGAATACACATATTCCGAGAGAAAAAATATTCTCGAAAGACATCGATATTGAACATATAGTACCTAAAGCATTGTCCTATGACGATTCTTTTAGCAATAAAACGTTAGCGTATAGAGAAACTAACCTAAAGAAAGGGAACAGAACGGGCAGAGACTTTATCGCCAATGACCATTCCAACCACTTGGATAATTACATAATTAGAGCTAAAGATTTATTCAAAAAAGGAGCAATTGGTGGTAGAAAATTGAAAAATTTACTCATTACGCAAGAAGAATTGAATGATGGTTTTATTGCTCGTGATTTGAAAAACACACAATATATAGCAAAAGAAGCTAAAAATAGACTACTCGAAGTTTTTAAAACCGTTACTTCTACCAATGGAAAAATAACCGATATTCTGCGTGAAGATTGGGGCATTATTAATGTCATGAAAGAACTTAATTTACCTAAATATCGTGCTGCGGGATTGGTCGAAACAGAAGAACGAAAAAACGGAAAGAAAATAGAAAAAATTGTTGATTGGAGCAAACGAAACGACCATAGGCACCACGCAATGGATGCTTTAGCAGTTGCTTTTACAACTTATAGTCATGTCCAATATATCAATTTTTATAATGCAAGAACCAACGAAAAACATAAGTTCCATAAAGAAATCATAGGAGTTGAGAAATCTATCATACACACTGTGAATAAGAAAAAAAGATTCGTTCCTCCATTCGAAAATTTCAGAACGGAAGCCAAAAAACATATAGAAGAAATATTAGTTTCTATAAAAGCCAAAAACAAAGTCGTAACACGAAATAAAAATATAATTAAAGGAAGTGAACAACCACAACTTACGCTAACGCCTCGTGGTCAGCTACACAAAGAAACTGTATATAAAAGGGTAAAACGCTTGATGACAAAAGCCACTAAAATCAATGCAAAATTTACTTTCAATCAATTAGAATTGGTCGCTAATCCTAATCACAAAAACGCAATAATATCATATTTAGCCAATTATGACAACAATATCAACCTTGCTTTTAGTAGTAAAAATCTAAAGAAAAATCCTGTTTTATTTAAAGATGAACCCTTAAAAGAAGTGCTTTGCTTTGAATGGATTTTCACCATTAAAAAACCTATTTCTCCTGATTTAAAAATTGAAAAAGTTACCGACCCTAAAATAAAAACAGTTCTTAATAATCACTTAATTGCTAATGGAAATGATAAGAAAAAAGCTTTCGGAGATCTTGACGAAAACCCTATTTGGTTGAATAAATCTGCTGGTATTCAGATTAAAAATGTTACCATTACGGGAGTTTCGAATGCAATTGCATTACATCATAAAAAAGACCATTTCGGAAATAATATATTGGACAATAAAGGAGAAACCATACCTGCTGACTTTGTGAGTACAGGTAATAATCATCATATTGCCATCTATGAAGATGAAAAAGGTAAATGGCACGAAAAAGTAGTTTCACTATTCGAAGCTGTAACCAGAGCGAACCAAAAACTACCCATTATTGATAAAGAATGG
>CALAJP010000079.1 GCA_937922815.1 uncultured Saprospiraceae bacterium | reverse complement strand
TCCTGTTTGAATACCAGCCAATTTTGTTTTCTCCGCACTTGTATAGTCATTCGCAGATAAACCTTTTCCGCTTACTTTATCTACTTTGTTTGATACGTTCGGAATGGTTGGCTTATTCAGTATTTGTGCATCGCCTGTTGTTGCGTTCCAATCACTTTTTACATTTGCTTCTGCACCAGCTTGGATACCTCCTAACTTTGTTTTTTCGGCACTCGTATAGTCATTCGTAGATAAACCTTTTCCGCTTACTTTATCTACTTTGTTCGATTCTAAATCTGCAATATCGCTTGTGTTCTGTGCTACATTTTGATTTGTAGTAGTAGCTCCTGTCGAAGCAGTAGATTGTACGTTTTCTAAAGAATCAATACGACCTTCTATTGTTGTTAAAGACTGGTCTTGTGTGTTTTGCGAAGTTTCTAATGTAGATACTCTACCCGCTAAAACCGTATCATTATACAAAATAGGCGATAAATCAACTGAATCAATTACATTTCCAGAACTGTCCTTAAATTCGATAGTGTTACCGTTCCTTGTAGCATCTTTAAACAAGCCCGTAACGATATTCGACAAGGGAGAAGAAGATATTACATTACCATCCTTATCATGTAATTCTAAGTTATTTCCGTTCAACACTAACGTACGTCCTTCAGTAGCGAAAGTAGAAAAATCTTGCGATGTGATTACTGTACCATTTTTATCTTTCAATTTGTAGATAAAACCGTCCAGCTCACTATCCGTTACTTTCAATAAATCATTGTATTCTATCGTTTCAAATTCGTTAGTAGAATTATCTTTAATTACGATTTGCTTACTTGCGATAGATGGTTGTTGCTCGGTGTCTGAAACTGCGAAGATGCCTTTTGAAATATACAATCCTCCATCTTCCAATATAACCTCTGCGAGAGTTTCATTAGTGGCGTTATTTCTTCTCAACAACCTTGTACCCAAGGTTGTCATTGTTACATTTGATTCAATGTCATTTTCAACGTAAGATAAAGCAGAGGCATAAGATTGAAGAAGCAATGTACTTTTTCGTGTTGAATTTGCATCACCAGTATTAAAGAATAAACCACCTAAATTTTCAATATTTACACTGTTCAAATTCGCTGCATTATCTGTGTTAAACATAGTCTTAACACCTAACGCATCAATAACATCTTGCTTTTGCTCTTCGGTTAAATCCTCGTTGAAGATAGTGTTTAAAATGGTAGTTCGCTGATCTACCGTTACATCTTCGTGGAAGATGTTATTGAAAAACTCATCTCTTTGCTCTATTGTTATATCTTCGCTAAATAGCGTTTGAAACAACTGTGTACGCTGGTCAATGGTAACATTTTCATTGAAAATTGATTCAAAGAACTCGGTTCTTTGCTCATTCGTTACGTCCTCATGGAATACACTTGTAAAGAACTGGTTACGTTGCTCTTCGGTTATATTTTCATTGAAAATAGATTGGAACAACTGTGTCCTGTGTTCTTCTGTGATGTTTTCATTGAAAATATTTTCAAAAAATTCAGTCCTTTGCTCATTCGTCACATTTTCATTAAAAACGTTCGTAAAGAACTCATCCCTTTGCTCTTCCGTAATATTTTCATTAAAAATTGATTGGAATAATTGAGTTCGATGTTCTTCTGTGATATTCTCATTAAAGATATTCTCGAAAAATTCAGTCCTTTGCTCGTTCGTAACATTTTCATTAAAAACGTTCGTAAAAAACTCATCCCTTTGCTCTTCCGTAATATTTTCATTGAAAATTGATTGGAACAATTGCGTTCTGTGTTCTTCTGTGATATTCTCGTTAAAGATATTTTCAAAAAACTCGGTTCTTTGCTCGTTGGTCACATTTTCGTTAAACACATTTGTAAAGAACTCACTTCTTTGCTCTTCCGTTATATTTTCATTGAAAATTGATTGGAACAACTGCGTTCTGTGTTCTTCTGTGATATTCTCGTTAAAGATGTTTTCAATCAACTGTGTACGCTGTTCTTCCGTAACATTTTCATTAAAAATTGAAGTAAAAAATTCACTCCGTTGCTCTTCCGTTATATTTTCTTCATTGAAAATGGTTTGGAAAAACTCTTCTCTATACTCATGCGTAATATCTTGACTAATTATATGATTGATAACCGTGCTACGTTGCGAAGCACTCAACACACCAGTAAAATCGAACTTGTCTTGAATATATAACCGTAACTGTTCAACGTCGAATTGATATTCGCCATTTTCATCTTGTGAAAATAGGCGTTCATTACCAGTTAATTGAAGCAACTTTTGGAAATGAATATGTGGTATAACTACACTTGAATTATTTGCCATTTTTGATTTTTTTTTAAATAGTTTTTTAAAAAAGGTCAGTATTTTATCGAACCAACCCATTTTTATAAAAATTCGGAATAATCGCCCCCGATTAACCATGTTTTCCCATCTCCAGTTGTCCATAACTGCACCGTATCATTCGTCCTCCATGCATTTGCGAGATAGTCAGAAATAGTGGTTGCTACTAATATTTTATTCGTATAGGCATCTTCGCAATTTTTCAATTGAACATATACTTGTACTGTTTCATTAGCTGGTAGGCTTTGCAAGCCTACTTGGTCAAGTATTAATTGAATTAGATTTGCATTAAAATCAGGAACAATAAAAGAATCATTATCTCCTACTGCGTAAGGAAATGGTGGTTGGTCTGAACTTTCTTTAAATCCACTTTCCCATATTTTATTCCCAGATAAAAAGAACGAATAATTAGACAAAATGCCCCCTCGACAACAATTACGAGATTGGTTCTTTGTCCTATTAACAACGCTTAAATCTTCGCCATCTACAACAATAGACAAATCAGGTATTAGCGGAATCTTAGGTAAACAAATTGCACTCATTGTATTGTTATTTTTGAGATTAAGAAAATACGTCGAATGCGAACCTGCCATTCGATACCACGCCATTCTGCTCTACTTGAACTAACAATAATTGTCGTCCAACTGGTAATGAAGAAGTATTAAACGTTTCGCCGCTGCTTTGCATGACTACATTATCAAATCCATCAGAATCATTGTACCACGTAATCGAATAAGGTCTATTTGTGTCTAAATTGTGAAATATCGGTGTCAGCTCTACTGAATCGCCTTGATTGATGTCTGAATGTGTTGGTATTTCTACTATCAATTCATCTGTAAGGTCTGCGACAGAATCGACCATATTTATAAAAACAGGGTATTTGGTAGCGTTGCTTGAATCTGTAAAGTAAACATCTGCTGAACCTCCTCTTAGAAATTGTGTCGCATCGTCCATCTTGAAAATCGACCCAAAATTGAATAAGACTGCATCATTTTCTGCCAAATACCAGTTAATATTATCCCATTGCGACCTTCGAGGATAAACCCTATGCGGGAAAATAGCCGAAGAACTCGTTCTTAATCCATTAAAAGTATAACTTTCAATAGGACGTGCGTTCGGATAAGATGGTGGTAAACAAATATGTGTTAATGACATATCATTTTTCATTTAATAGGGTAAAAATGACAGTATGTAGCACTAAGGCTAAAAAAATCGCCAGTCCTACATATACCGTAGATTTAGTATCTATCGCCACATTGACATCTACCCCGTTGTTAAGTAATTTTGCTATATCTCCCATTTCCTATGCGTTTTCGGGATTATACGTTTTCCCAGTTTTAGGGTCAATCAGTAATCCTACTGCTCCCTTGCTGGTGTTTGCTGCAAAATCTATTGTCTTGTTTACACCACCCAATACCTTACTTCTATTTTTGTAGATATAAACCAACACTACAATAAATATCAAAGTAGATACCGTAAATGACTGTCCAAGACCCGATTTTACAAATTTTATCAAACCTTTCATTTTTCAGTTTTTTATATTTTTACAATCATTCTTCGCAACTACATTTCTTATTCTTTTTCAAAATGTAGCTCGAAATCAACTGTGCTGCTACGGAAATAATGATTCCCGAAACCAAAGCCACAATCGGATTTATTTTAATTGAACTCATTCCATTTGTTTTAATATGCCCAAGATGGTAGTTGAGAAAGTTCGTCGTCAAAGAGATATTCGACCATTTCCTTTAGATTGATGTCAGCTATCTTGTAAATTTCCTGAACTAAATAATCGTACTTATCTACATTATAATCTGCAATTACTCTTTGGAATTTATCGAAGTCAGCGGTCAAAGGAACTCGCCACCAACCACCAAAAAATAAATGTGGAGATTCTTTATATCCCATTGCCTTTAATGCCAATTTAGCATCTAAAGCAAAGGCTATTTTAGAAACATCTTCATTTTTTTGTTTTAACTTTTGAAGAATATCTTCTTGAGATTTTTCAATAGCTTCAATTCGTTTCTTTTCGTCAATTTCTTCTTTCGAAGGCTCTGATTCTGCAAAAAGCCTTCCTAAAATAGAACTGCCACTATCTGTAACTCCCTTAACTTTCCCATAATAATAAACACCAACTAACAAAAGTATAAACACTACTATCATTATCAACGTAATGTTTCCTCTTCGCATTGGTGGTGGCATATATTGTGAATAATTCATTTTAATCGACTTTTAAACCTCCAGCAATTCCTGTATTATCGGACGTGGTATCACCTACCTTCAAGCCATCGCTCATCATTCCTTTTTTATACAAAAAATGATACGCAGCATAGCCTACACCAGCCACTACAAGAGCTAAAAGCCATTTTCTTTTCATTATTTTCTTAACCATTATTGGATTATTTTTTGAAGCAATTTAGTAGTTAGAAAAAAAAAGAATATGACACCCAAAATAGCGAATCCTGTTACTGCACTCCTTATATATCTTACTTGACGAGTTGTACTTTCTTCGCTTTTTTCGATGTGATTATTATTTATTTCTTCGCTACCATTTCGCTTTTTTGTTTTAAAAAAGTTAAGCCATGATTCATAAATGAAAGAATATTGGTTTGGCTTCATTAGTGCTTTTAATTCGTGATAAAAAGCTCCTTTATGTTCCAAATTGAAATTGAAAACAGTAGCAGCAAATTGAGCCGCTTCTTGGTCTGAACCAAACTGAATCCCTCCTAAAATGCCTAGCACATTATCCACTGTGCCGTCGCTTGTATATCCCAAATTCCTAAGATTTGTTCGCACGCTATTAGGACTATTCAAAATCAATTTCTCTGTTAATTCTCTCATCATCAAGGCTTATTTATTCAGTAATTACGCACTTCTTAACGCTACGTATAGGTATAATGAAAGGTGTAATCCTGGTGGTACTTCCAAAATCCAACACGTAAATTCATCCAATCTTTGCATATCTCCAGTCAAAGGAATATCTACAATATTGTTGTTGAATTGATTTGGCGAAATATGGTCAGTAGGGTCAATGATTGATGTTGTCGATGCAGCATATTCATTCGTTTTCGTGATAGTAATTGGAATTTGCGTAGTTGCAAAACCAGTTGTACCATCCGCTTTCGTTCTTTGCTCAACTACCATCCTAATATTAGAAATGATATAAACCTTAGAACACAACATTGATACTATGGATTCGTATCTATTGCAACTGTCCGCATTGTTACCTATATAAACACACGCTTCTTCATCAGCGATTGAACCAGAACAACCACATCCTGAACCACTTCTATATAGATTTTTTGCATCAAACAATAAAGTCTTACAAGACTCACTATTTCCAGTAGTGTCTATGTTTAACTTAATCTTTTCAGGAGCTTTAATTGATGTAGGAATTGCAATCTCTCCCGAAATCTTACCATCTGGTGATTCCCATCCATGATATGAACCTCCTACGAAACCTCTTTGCGAAAAAGGGTCTAATCTTTTAAGGTCAGATAAACCAGCAGCAGCCTTTGCTGCCACGTCTGCCCCTTGCCCAGCATTAGTTGCTGATAAATTTAAATGATTTTCCATTTTTTATAATTTCTTGTAAACAATATAGCCTTATGGCTTTTCATAAATAATTGAATACAAATAACTTACATATAAAAAATAGTCAATCCGACTTTACACAATGGCACGTAAACGATTTACATAATTGCGTATAAAATCACGACAACACACGAACTTTTTACGTATAAAAAATTTTTGGCTGGTGTAGTTTGAAGGTCACTTTAACGTCAGGGCAATAATGCGAAATGATTCTTTTAGAAATATCAATAGGAATCAAAGGTTTCTTTTTAAAGAAATGATACCTAGCCGAAAATTGCTTATCGTAACTGCATATCTTTTTTATAAATCGAGAAAACTCCTTACTTCTAATATTTAACATTTGAGCAATATCGGTTTTATAGACCATCCCCCTAGTAAGGTATAGCGTATAAGGTTCTATTGTAAAGTTTTCTTCAATCGCTTTAATCTTCATCTTCTCCTTTTTTTGGATATTTGGGTTCTATAAGTTGGATTTTAGGTGTGTATATAGCTTTCAATGATTCGTCGATTGTGAATTGTGCCGTTTCTCCGTTTATAGTTACTTCTAGCTGGTCATTACCGACATAAGCAATTTTATTTATTTGCTCATCGTTCGTGTTTTCTCGTGTAAGCTGGTCTTTTTCGTCCATTTCTTTGAATAACCTTTCCAGCTCCGCTTTCTCTTTTTTCTTTTTTTGCGAAACCAGATAGACCACAACGGCAATGGTTATACAAACGCCAATTATTATTTTATCTCTATTGCTCATATTGTTGATTTGAATGATTTTTCTAAGACTTCGTAATGCTGTATTTGAGGTGTACCATTATAGGGTTTATGAACTGCCCTTTCTACCTTACACCAGAGCCTATAAAACTCTTCGGGATTAGGAAAGAGAAGTTGGGCAAACCATTTAGAATTTTTAGGCTTTTCGGGTGTTCTAAAAATCACATACGTCCAAATATGAGGACGAATCAAACGAGGTATATTCATAAAATTGTGAAACACATACATTAAATCTAATCCTTTATTTCTGTGTTTTGTAAATAGTTCCTTTTGCCATTTTTTTAAACGACTGTTATCCATCCAGTCCGTAGCTTCATCGAATATTACTAAACCATTTCTGAAATAGGCACTTATCACTTCCATCACCAGCTTATCATCATAAGCATCTGCATCATTTTCTATCCTCCTAATGCCTGAAACCCACTTGTATCTTTTACCGTTTTTTCTAATGCCATTTTGTATTTCATCAATAGTAATGGTCTGAAATTCTGAAAAAGCACTAGCTTCAGATGGGTCATGGATTAGCACTCGTTTTTGATGATTCGTTTTGCCCGAATCAAAACAATCTTTAGCGGAATTATAGTAAGACAACGCAAATTTTCGCAAAAAATGAGATTTACCTTGTGCTTTATCTCCTATAACGGCAAATGTCTTATGGTTTCTACCTAAATAATCACTCTTTTTAGGTGTCGTTTTTTTTCTTCTTATTCGTGCCATCTCCTACCCTATTTTTGAGCAACTGCTATTGCTATTTTAGAAATATTTATCAATGGTTTGGTGGCTAATGCTGTTGCTATCAAAGTAGGCAATGATGGTTCAAAATCTTCTGCTTTCATAATGTCTGCTAAAGATTCATTAACTGCTTCCAAGTCTGGTTTATCAATAAAAGCATCGTTAGAAAATTGCTCGAATTTTGCTTTGAAATTTTCAATATCTTCATTCAATTTCGCCAATTCTACTTGATTTTCAGCCGTCAAACTCCCTTTTGCCATTTTCTCCATTAAATAGGCTTGTTTTTGCATCTTAGCCGTTGGCGAAGCAAAATATTGATAACCATATACGGATAAAGCTCCTTGCACTTGATTGTATATGCTACCCCACTGCTTGGCTAAAACCTCCCTCCTTTTTTGTGCCTTTTCGGAATCATAACTAGCTCCCTCAATATCGTTTTCTATTTCAATTTTTTCATCATCCCCCAATTCTTCTAATCCCTCGTTAGAATCTATTGGTTTGGTCTTTTTATCGTCCTCCAAATCAACGTCCTCAACCTTTGGCAACTCTACCAATTCAGCCGTTTTGCGTTCAGCATTTTGAGTTGGTAGGTTGTCAATATCATTCTTTAACTTATTATCTAAAACAAAATCACTCAATGCCATCTCCTAATACTTTTTCTAATTCGATATAATCAATTTTCTTTAACTCATTCGTGTCTATCATTCCCAACAAATCGAGAAATTTAGACTTTCCAGTAGTGGTATATGCTATCAATTCAGTAATGATACCTTGAAAATTAATCTCCGTTTTTTTATCGGGTGCAATCGTTAGGTAATTTTGTAATATAGATTCGTCACTCTTTATGTCCTTGATGATAGGATTGATCAAGGAATTAAAAATCAGATTGAATTGATTTTTTAAAAATGCTTGATTGGTAAGAATCGCTGCGAGTTCTTCTTTTTCTTCAATAGGTAGAATCAGTAGCTTATTTTCTTTAAAAAGCTCTACCAATTTATCAGTATCTTGATGATTGACAATATCATCAATGATTAATTTATTAACCATTTCTATTTTTTTAGTGTTTTTTCAAAAAAACGCCATTTTATGCTATTTTTTAGCGTTCGATACTTTACAAATATACGCAAATTAGTTATATTTGTAAAGTATTTATAATCATAAAATTAACAAAAATGGAACAAAATAACATAGATGTAACTGGATTAAGCAAAGAGGAGTTAGAAAGCACGATAAACGAATCAAAACAATCTTTATTGACCCACCAAAACAATCTCGTAAAAGAAAAGAAAGCAAAGGAAGAAATTGCTAGACGTATTGGGCAAAAATTGAATCAAAAAGGTGGTAAACTTATCGCTATGAGTGATAATGCTAATTCTATTTTTAATCAATTTAAAAGCCAAGATTCTGTTCATTCTGATTATGAAATAATTATCACTACTACGGTTATCAACAAAACCAAAAAACAAGATGCAGATGATTTTGAAAGAGAAAAATTCATCGAACACATTGATAATTTCTCTAAAGATAATCGATTATTGACTATTCATACCAGCCTATCCGATTTGTGCGAAAATTCTAATTCTGGGCGTGGAGAAAGTGAAAGGTCTTTTTCAAAATTATTAGGCGACATTTTCAAATATATAAAGAAAACAAATCTTCGTCAAGTGGCTAAAATAAGGAATCAATACGACGCTACTTTTGGTTTTGTACCGAAGGTTTTTGCAAAGAATTATGAGTAATTCATTTTCATAAAAAGTTTATTTAGTGAATGCCAAAAGCCTTTCTGTGATGGAAAGGCTTTTTTTATGTACCATTTGATTTTTAAATGGTATTGCTCACGTAATAGTCGTTAAATTTTACGTAATTTAAATGTCTATTGATAGCCTCTCTTATAAGTATTTTTTCAAACTTCTTGATTTTCAAACCACAAACTTTAGATTCTTTTATATTGCAATTACATATCCTTATATTTCTTTTTTTGTTGTAAAAAATATCCTCCTTAAACTCCCAATCACTGCTCTCTGTTTCGATAGACATTAACAAATTGTCCACATATTCAGATGGTTTCAAGATTTTAGATAAGACCCAATTAATCATGTAAATTTCAAAGATTTGACCATTAAATAATTTTACTAAAAACATACTTCCAATATACGAATAAAAGTAATAAATTATATGCGAAGAAACTTACAAGTAACCAGATATTTTCATAATCCCTATCAATCAAACATTCTGTGACAATCAACTCTAGCGAAGCAACCGTCATCGAAATGCACAAAAAAAATATTAATAAAGGAATAAGTTCTTTACGATTCATGTCTATTTGTTGTAATAATTCGATACGGTTTTGGCGTTCTCTTCATCTTCTAATGTAGCAAATACTCTTTTATTCTGAATATTCGATTCTTTATTGTTTATTCTATTCAAATCTCGAACTATTAAACCATGAATATATTCGCCAACATCTTTTTTGTCAGAATCATCTGCTTTTATTAATAATCTTCCGTAGTCTTTTTGCGATAGTTGAGTACTTACTTCAAACGTTTTAACCATTTTTATTTATTTCAATAGTTTTAAAATTTCTTCATCGGGTACAATCTCTTCATCTTTTAGCCAATAGATACCCATGTCTTTCATATCATTTTCAGACAAGTCTTTTACTGTTTTCCCTTCTATCGTAAAATGCAAAAGAGTATCAGCTATCTTTTGATAGTCAAAATCTTCTTCATTATCATACATTAGGTATAATAATGAAGTTTCTTTCATTAACGCCATCAAAAGGTCTTTAAATCTATACTTAAAACTTCTTGGCAACCATACCATCAATGCTAGTTCCTCATCAATATCTTTTTCGATTTTTCGTAAATCTATCATATTATCTTTTTTATTATCAGGAATCCAAGAATGACCACATTTAGGGCATTTCAAACAATCGACTATTGTTCCATATCCTTCATATATTATATTTGAATTTTTCTTCCTAGCGTTACCATATCCCTTTGAAATAATGGCTTTAGTGTGGCATCTTCTACAAATATTTTTCATTTCCCAAACCAACCTTTTACCCCCTGAACAATACGTGTCCAAAGTGGCTTTAACTCCTCCACTATTTTCACAATCGTAATGACCATATTAATAGTGTCAATCGTTTTGTTGCCTGTTGGTGTAATGATTTGTACTTTTGAAATTGTACCATCTTCGAGTATGTCTTTGACGATTCCAAATTGTTCTAAATCGTTGATATATACTTTTTTGTTTAACATTTTTTGGTTTTTTTGTAGCACAGGGGGGAATCGAACCCCCTATCCAATTATAATTTTATTAAAATAAATCGCTACAACTTTAATTATATAATTGTTTTTTGTACCAGTTACGTTTTACACAAGACCTATCAAACAGTAGCATTGATTGATAGTAGTTCTACACTCTACCTTGACTGATGAGTTTACCAATTCTCTACTATGCTGTATCTATTATTCCAGTATTTCTCTAATCTCTGAAGAATTAACCTCAAGAACTTGATTGAATTTAACTGTATTTCCAATAGGCACATTATTTACTATTACTTTTAATTTTATTTCCGATGATTCATCTTTTAAGATTTCAAATGGAATACACCAAAGGTTTTCGTGTTGAACATTAATCTTGCAATTAAACCTTCTCTGCTCCTTGAATAGCCGTCTGATTTCTGATACTATAAGTCCTTTTTTTTCTTTACTCATTTTTTACATTTTTAAACCATCTGCTGTTGGTTCGATTATCGTATTGTTTGGGTTTTTACTTTCAGGGTAAGGATTCGTATCATTCAACCTCTGTAAGTCCATCCCTAGCCACATTATTGACTCCTGAAGTTTGGTAATTGATAAACTTCTCTCCCTACTTCTAGGTGCATCTTTCAATATTTGAAGTTGTTCATCAAGTGACTTTCTTAGTTTTTTATTAAAAATAATTTCGTTTTCCATATTTTTGTTTTTTTTTGCAAACCTATTGGGAATCGAACCCAATCCTTTAGATTCAAAGTCTAAAATGCTACCCGTACACCATAGGTTTGTTAATTTCCGAATCAATCTATTGCCTTATCAGGTAATTCCATCCAGTGAGTTACCTTCTTGCTCCCCTCCCAGTAATTACAAGGATAATCAAAGATAACAGGTGGGGTTATTTCATACTCACCATTAACATAATACCCCGTACAAAAACATATATCTTCCTCTCCTGAGTGAATTGCAGTTACTTGCAATAGGACATCTCTGTCGTTATTTGGAGGTGTATTCGCTTTTTTCCATTTCATAATTTTCAATGATTGAGGCATTAAATAAATTGTTCCCTAAAAACTTGCACAATGCACCAAATCCCAGTCCACTACACAACCTTCAGGAGCTTGACATTCTTTTGTGATGGTGTGAAATTCTTTGCGGTTTTTATTCAACACAATTAATTCTAATTTATAGGAACAATCATCGACTGTTTCTACTGCATCGTTCAACCAGCCATCAATCAAATTGCCGTTTACAATAATTTGAATAGGATATTGTTCAAATCCATCATTATCGGCTATGTTTGGGTGTCCTTTCGCTTTTTCGATTAAAAAACGTTTGATGATACCATTTTTTTGATTATCAAAACTTTCAGAAGGAACAATAGCATTATCCGTTATTCGCTGTGCGAAATCTTCCGTTACCATTATTCTACGAATATCCTCCACCTTATCGGTACTGAATCTTGAAATTTTCACTTTGTTAGATTGGTTTCCACCTAACACATTGACAATACCGTTGTGATGTGACACATAAAAACCAACATGATTTTTAAAAACCACTATATCGCCTACTTTTGGCTTAGAAACGTGCTGTCCTATTTTTATAAAATCGTAGGCTTTGATTAGGTTCACTTGTACGTTGTTTTCTTTCAAAACCCAAGAAACGTAAGCAGCACACCAAGCCGTTTCGTCATTTTTAATTTCTGGATAGCCTACCTCTTTGAAGTAGTTTACAATTCGATAATTGTTATCATCTTTACCAGCTTTTTCTCTTACTCCAAATTCGCCTATTGCCGTTTGAAATAGCTTTATATTTATATCTACCATTATTGATATGTTTACCTCCCCCAAACCCACACCTCCCCGAAAGAAGGCTGGTAAGTGGGATTTCAGACTATGAAATAGTTTTATTTTTTATTTCCAAAACTGCCACCATCTTTTTTTAGGAATTTGACTATTGAGAATTTGAATTTCAAGTTTATGGTCATTGATACTTTTATTGTACCTTTTGGTTAAAATTTCATATTCCTTATTCTTTGCTAAAATCTTATCATTCAGGTTTTTATTTTCGTTCTCTAAACCTTCAAACTGACGAAGTTTAACTTCTACCAATTCCGTAACCGTCATTTTGTTGCCTTTTTTGGCTGTCAATTCTTTTTTTAAACGGTCAAGCAAAGCATCAGGTAAGACTACTGACTTAGCAGCATATTCATCTAGCAAGTCTTTTTGCTGAACAAGAGCTTCCTCCATAGTAGTAGCATGTTGCAATTTGGAATCTATCAATTCCGAACGAGTGATGTTCTTTTTATCAATATTTTCTTTGTTTAGTTCTTCGACTTGGTTATTTAGCCTTTTTACGGTGTCTTTTTTTAGCGAAATGGAAATTGATTGTTTCTCAATTTTGGTTTCTAGTTGAGCCATTTTAGATTTTTGTTAGTGTTTTTTAAATGATATTTATTGTAGAAGTAAAGCCTATGCTATTTCGACTTTAGGATTTTATAATTTACTGGCTTCGCATCTATTCATATTTTCATCAAAATAATGATATTGCACCACGCCAAATAGCAAAGAGAATAAACCTCTCTTTCTATATTCCACTTCATAGCCATTGCCTTTTTTCTTTACCGACGAGATTTTATGATCTTCGACTTTTGGAAAATCGCTTTGTTCAAATTTGATTTCTTCTCCCTCATTTTCTGCACCCATTTTTTTTATCAATCTCTTTAATGTCGTAGGATAAGCATTTGCTAATTTTTGTTCGTATTCATTATTAACATTACCATCTTCTTCGGAAACTTCCAATTCTATCTCCTCGTCATTATCCTCAATCAGTTCCATGATTTTTACAATTTGCGAATAATTCAAATTATCAACTCGAATTTCATCATGTTCGTCAGATGCAACTGCGGAGCAAAATCCAGCAAAAGGATTTTTGAAATGTTCAAAATCATTAATATTTAAAGCATCTGCGTTCTTTACAGAGTTCGGTTTACCATAAAATAATATCGTTGCCATTCGTGTTTTATTTTTGAACAATATTAATATTCAATTTTACACAAAACAACACCTACTCTATTTGTTTACGAGCAATAAGGAGTAATTACGAAACATTACGAAACATTTACAAAATAACGTATTGTTGCAAATGTTGAAATTTTTAAAAATTGCACGATTTTGCACTTTTGCAAGATTTGAAAAACATACTTTTGTGTATCAAAAAAAGTGTATCAACAAAATTTTGCGAAAAAACGTACTTTTGAAATATACAAAAACATATTTTTTTGTATTAAAAAAAGCACTTGTTTAAAATGATACACCAAAAAGCACTTTTATTAGTACGAGTTTCTTCGGATTCAGAAAGGCAAGATTACGAAAGACAAATTTCAGATTTGACAAATGTTGCAAATTTTAAAAATTGGACGATTTTCACAATTTTGAAAAACAAAATTTCGGCAACAAAGAAAAGATTAGACCAACGACCAGAAATTGAAATTTTAAAAAACTTGGTTTTTGATAAAAAAATTGATTTGGTACTGGTTACTGAATTAACGAGATTAGGACGAACGGCAAAGGAGATTTTGGAAGTATATCGTTTTTTGCAAGAAAACGGAATCGGCATATATATACATTCGATGAGTTTTTACACCCAATCGAATAATCCAATAACACAATCGGTAAACAATATAATAGTTACGATTATGGCGGAAATTTCAGAACAAGAAATTATCCACCTTAGACAACGCATCAAATCAGGACAAGCCGAAGCAAAAAGAAAAGGGAAACACATAGGTAGGGCAAAGGGACGGTTAGGCAATTTTGCAAAAAAAATGGAAACGCCCAAATATCAACTGGCTGCAAAGAAGATAAAACAAGGTCTTTCCCTTAGAGATGTTGCAGCCATTTCTGATATTTCAGTAAATACAGTTAGAAAAATTAAAGATTGGATAAGCTAACGATTGCTGAACAACCATTAAAACGGTTGTTAGCTTTTTATTATCTTTAATTAAGACCGAACCCACCATCAACATCTTCAATAAGTTCATCTAAATCAAAATATTCTTTTATATCCCAATTAGAAAAATCATCTTTCTTTATTAGTTCTATTGCTTTATATAAACTTAAATTTTGTTGTTTACTCTCTTTTTGAATATTATTTCTTTCAAGTAAATAAGTTCCTTCTTCTTTTTCATAATCTTCATTAAATCCTTCAAGTACTCTAATTATCCAAAAATCATTTACATCCAAGCACATAAAGAATCTTATGTACCCATCGCCTTCTTGTAATGATTCACAGTGCTTTTTATATAATTCTGTGACTTCTGTATATTTTGCAAATTCAAATTTCATAATACTATTGTTTTAAATTTTGGAACTAAAAAACTAAAGATAACACGGTATATAAAAAATGTTCGTTCCTCTCACTTCTCATATACAATTACGTTAGCTACACTTGAAAATATTTTTTTATAAATCTCATAATCTTCTAAATTCTAAATTCTAATCTTGCATTATGTTTTTGTTTAAACTTTTTGAACGAAAAATGTTTTTATTTAAAGTAATCTTTAATTTGGCTAGACAATTCCATCATTTCCGACAATAAAGGGATTGTCAAATGAACATTAGCTAGATTCGCTTCATTTAATCTTTTTCGCAAGAAATCCATACGATTGACCACAGATGCTATTTGTTCTATTTCTACATCACCTGTATAAACTCCTTTTTGTTGGCTTAACCTTGCTCTTGCAACATATTTGCGCTCTTTAGGGTTCGTATATGGTAGGTTGTTTATAATTTCGTATAGACCTCTTTGTTCTATTTCTCTAAACAATCTAGGGTCTATAAATTCAATACAATTTTCGCAGTATAAGTCTATTAGTTCTAAGTCTGTCATTCTCGATTTTTATTTAGTGTTTTTTAAAATATTAAATACAATTTTTTAGATTCATAGCTTTGTTTTTCTAGCCTTAGATATTCTTCCTAATTTTTCAAATTCGTTAATCCAAATCAATTTCCTTTCCCTCCTACCTTCGCCACAGGCTTGTAATCTAAAATGACCTTTGACAGAAAAGCCTTCTGACCTCACAATTTTTGTAAACCATGTGCTATTTATGTATGTGACTTTCAGGTCTGGTTTCACTTTGCTTTTTCGGGTCTGTTTACGTAATGATTGTAGTGATTTATTGGCAATGATGTTCTTTACCTCAATAGGTGCATACCGTTTAAAAATCACTTGATTAAATATTGTTTGTACTGGAAATGCTTCTTTGTATAATTTCAAAGATTTCTCTTGTTCAGGCTCTTCTTTTGCTGATTCGACAAGAAATTTATTGAGGATTATATCTCCGTCAAATACCATATTGTCGCCTTCAATAAATACTTCTCCTTTCCAATTTCCAAGCACAAAAACACTATCGTTCATTATCGTAGTAATAGATAAGTTTATCAAATGTTTATCGCCTTCCTTCTTGATGTCGTAAATATAATCGCAATTTTGTTGAGTTATAATTACGCCTTTATCTGTCAAATCTTGTTCAAAAAATGGCTTCACATTTTTCAAAAATTTAAACTCTTGATGAAAAATTTTCTTCTCAATATTTTCTGCAAAATACAAAATTTCATAAGTGCCGATTTGGTTTGTTACATTATCTTCATTGAAGTAAACTCTTCTTTCGTTTGCTGCATTTACAAACTCTTTACTTGCAAAATACCTTGTATATCCTTTCTTTTTTAGGTCTGAAATTATTTTCAGTAGTGGGAATTTTTTATAATTTAGATTCATTTCCTTAGTCCTTTTTTAATTCAAAAATAATTGTCTTTTCCTATTGCTATTGCTATTCACTCCTTTATTAATTGCGACACCTTCTCCATCCCTGAATCCGTTATGAATGTCTGTTGTCGTCTTTGTTCTTTTGCCTTTTGTTTTTCCTGTTGCTTTATTATCAATATAGTTTTTCAAAGCATTAGAAACTATCAAATCTGTTGATTTAGATTCTCCTGGAGATTCAGTTTGTGCCTGTTTTGTTCGCTCTGTTTCGTATGCTTTTTCTATTCGCTTATTGACTGTAATTACCCAACCTAATGCGTAGGAATCTGCCCTTGACGAGCTATTTTTAGTACCTCGAATTGATTTTAAATAAGATGCTCTAGCGTTGTTTAACTTCCTATTCATGTTGTCGAACACATAAGCTGCTATCTCTTCTTTTCCGTCAAATCCAATAAATGAAATTGTCTTTTGATACTTGAAATTAGTACTCGAATTTTTCTTTGAAATTAGCAATATTTCACAATCAAATAGTTTTGAAATGTTATGAGCCAAACGCAAGATGTAGTCAGGAAACTTCTTACCTCTCCCCATGTTTAAGGCAAATTCATTAATTTCTGATTCCGTCAAATCGCTTTGATTGATGTTGTATTTCCGAAGCATTGCTTTTGCTTTCGCAATAGCATTTGCTGATTCGTTTTCGTTAGACGAAGACCCTAACGCTAGAAGGCTTTTTATTTTTTTTATTTTACTTTCTTTGTTCATTTTTTATTTAGTGTTTTTTTTGCTATATTCATAAAATGAATAAATCACGCAAGGTATTTATACGTACTTCTTAGTATTTGTAATTACCTCTTTGTGTTTTTTAATCGGTTGTGAATTGATTTAATTTTGTATAAAAATTCAACTCACAATAAGGCTTATGCCGTCGCTGATGCGAAAATCAAAGCAGTACACAACTACTTGTTGTGTATCGCTTTTTTTGTTGATTATTTAGGAACAATTCTGAATGAAACAAATCTATCTGCATCGTTGCCTGAAAATGCTTCATTGTATGGGTGTTTAGTTATGTAGGTTTCACTTCCATCACTTCTAAGGATTATTAATTCTTCTTTAGCTCTTTTCGCTGTTCCATTGTCCATCGAGTCCCAATATTCCGCACGATTTTTAAAATCTTCATTGTGAAAAGGTTTTCTTTTTGCAAAATCATAACTTGATATAATTTCGCCTATTATAAAATCATCTGCTCTGTCTTGCCCAGCATATCCAAAAAAGATTGTTTGAATCCTTTTCCCTATTAATTCCTTTGCTTTTTCTAATGTTAAAATTTCTAATTTGTCATTAGAATATAACTCTCTCATTTCATCTAAAAATTTCCCTCCTTTAATTGCCATGTTTTTTTGATTTTTTTTTAGTGTTTAAAAATTGAAAACGATGCTATTTCGTTTCCTTGCTCAAATATACAAACACTAAAAGGACAAAAACAAACTAAAAAGGAATCAAAGACGCTTTTTGTCGTCAATCTGACATAAAAAGGCGTTTATTTATGTTTTTTTATAAAAGTGCATATCTAATAGATTTAAAATAGGCTTTAACTTAGCATAAGTAATGCTATTATTTCTGCTAACATTTAACAACTTCCCTATATTACTTCGTGTGACTCCTAGCTCATTTGCCATTGCTACTCTCCAGTCATTTCCGTATTTTAATTTCGCTTCTCGCTCTATTTGAGTTACATCTTCTTCCCAAGTTGTCCCTCCTCTATTTTCTTGCGTTCTGTTGAAAAAATTCGCACAAAGGTATCTTGACCCAATTTTTACAAAAATCGAATCGCTGGATTCTACATTATAAGATCTATTGACATCTAGCGAGTTTTCCAATTTGTCATTGATAAATTGAATCATGGCTTCATTTTTCAACGAATTTCTTAGATTACCCGATTTTCTAGCATTTTTTATTTTTTCAAAATAAGTTTCTTCTGAAATTTCAAATACCTGATAGTTTCCAGATTCGGTTATCTCTAGTTTGTCGCTTAATACTATATTATTCATGTTTTTATTTATGTGTGATGATTGATGCAATCAATTTTGTTTTCAAAAAATTTAATTAAAAATCATTTATAAACTTTTCTAAATTTTGGCTGTCAAATTTACAAATAAGACTTTCTGCACTCTCGTATTTATCTAAAAAATGGCTGCCTATGTGATTGCCCCACACTTTTTTAAAATACTTAGCAATATTGTTTTTTCTGTTTTGCGAAATAGCTGGATCATTATAATCATCCAATGCTTCTTTCAATTTTAACGGTTTTAATAATATTTTTCTTTCCATTTTTTTTATTTAGTTTTTTTATTTAAAAATCTGCTTTGCTACCATCCGTTCTGCCATTGCTTCGTTAGGTACAGTATTTGTAATTTCAATTATCTGCCTGTCTACCTCTTCTTTATTGTTGTATTTTTTTAATTGCAGTTCTACGAGTGCTTTAATTGTATGCTGGATTTTCTGACTTACACCTAATAGCCTGATTGCTTGTAGATTGTTTGTTCTAGCATCTACCATGTACAAATTAACTATATTGCTGTCGTAATTCTGATGCCATTGCTCTACCTTTTCTGATTTGATTTTAAAAGCATTAATCGTACAGTCTAACGCAAATTTACCTATAAATTCGAGGACAATAAAAGGAATTGCAGCGTTTTTATAAACCCCTATTTTCAACGGTTTTTTAGTAAAAAAATATTTATCTCCTGCTGGGTCAAGGCTATAAAAAACAATATCGAAAAATGCTTCATTTACAGAAACTATTGCTTTTTCTTCTCCGTTCGCTTGGCTGGAATCCATTAATGGAAAATCCTCTCCTACTTTTAGTTTTATCATTTTTTTGTTTTTAATTGATTTATAAATTAGAATCCCATCCTATTTCTTTCAATTTTTTTCTGCGAGGTTCAGAACCTCCTACAAAATACCATCCCTTCCAATCTCCTTCTTCTTCTATTTCTTCTGAATGATATTCTAGTTCTAACATATTAAAAATTTCTCTTGGTACTCTAGTTTTAAGGCAATAAAATCGCAATCCTGTTTCCCAACAATCATACCATGTAAAAAGTACCTTTTTTTCTGAAAGTGTCTTTTGCAAATCATACTCTTCTTTATCCCATAGCACTTTGCCCCCTGTATTTTCACCTAATTTAAATAGAAGTTTCGGGTGTTGGTTAATAGCTTCCGACATAGATAGTTTGGTTAACTCATTCTTGTTTATATTCTCCCCAATAGCTGCGGAATTAAACAAAGGAATGTAAGTTGTTTCGTAGTTGTCATAAACCGTATCACTCCATCCTTCGCCTTCTGATGTGATACCTCCTACTTCTCTCGCATTGCCTATACCTGTACGTTTTGCCCTCGCCAAATATCCATCAATAATTTTACAATTTGATAGATATACATCTCTTTCTCCTTCTTTCTTAATTAGAAATAATTTTGTTTCCATTTTTTTTATTTAGTGTTTTTGATTTCATAAAATTGAGTAAGGAGACCCAACGCCTTTAGGCTTGGGAGGAATTACGAATGTCGCTTTTGGTTCTGGATGTACTTTTTTACAGTATCTTCAGACATATTACCAACTGACCCTGCATAATAACTCCTAGTCCATAA
>CALAJP010000078.1 GCA_937922815.1 uncultured Saprospiraceae bacterium | reverse complement strand
TCGATTGAAAAATTATTAGTACTATTTTTAATCAAAAATTCATTACTCAAAACCTCTTTTTGAAAGTGGTAATATTCTGAATCCTCTAAGAAACGCCAAGGATTAAAGCCTTTTTCATTGATTTCTCCTGTCAAAATTCCTTTGCGTAAGCTCACCACATCTTGAACTGAAATTTTCCCATCTCCATTTATATCCGCACGTAACTTTATCTTATCATCATCAAACTCCTCTTTACCAAGGATATGATTTATTATCATAACCACATCCGTAACTGATATGCCTTTTATTCGCTCATCGGTTTTCGTTATTTTCAAACGGTGAGGAATACCAACTTCCAAATTGGAAAAACTAAATTGTCCTGTTTCATTGGTCAAAAAAGACTTTTCGTTTATGATGACTGCTACATTAGGAAGCGGAGTTTCTTCAAAAGCAATTCGACCCGAAATATTTATCTTTTCGCTGCACGAATCATAATAATTGGTGATTTGACAAACCGAATAACAAGTATTTTCATTTCCAAATTCATCAATTACTCTTAGTTCTATTTCAAAATCAGGTTCATTATTTGAGCAGCTCACAACTACGTATTCAGACCAACTTTCATTTTTACTTAAACGGATAAAAGTTTTCACTTCTGAACAATCATCATAACTTCCCTCGTCTATATCTCTGGCAAAAATTTGAACTTCGTTTTCTCCATTCAAACTTATTTTTAATGTATCGTCACAAATCGCAATAGGTATATTTTCATCATCAATCCGAACTCTAATCGTGTCGAATACAGTAAAATCACAATCATTTTTCGTTTCCGTATAAAAAATATGTTCGCCCAAAGGCAAATTTTCTATCGTTTGAATTTTATTCAAGTCATAGATTTGTTGCGTTGCACTATCCACAACAAAGTGTTGATAACTCAAATTAGGTTTCTGAAAGGTTAATGAATACTTACAATCTTTCATAGGTAAAACCTGTTCGTGTGCTATATTTTCATCGGGGATACTATTGTCATTAACTCGAATATTTTGTACAAAATGTTTTATTTCATTAGAACATGAATGTAAAAAAGTCCACTCTCGAAAAATAATATAGCCTTGACCACACAAAGGCGCTTCTCTGTCCTCATATGAAATAACAAATTCGCAAAAGGTAGCTTCGTCAATATCCAAATCAAAACAATTGAATTGAGGAATTCCTGTTTGAATAAGTCTTAAATTATGGGATTGAGGAGCGTCTTGAGTAGATAATTCCACATTTTTATTGGGAAGTAAAATTTCATCAAAAGTAGGTTTGAGAAGTGTTGTTATGTGAGATTTGTTTATCCCATTTCCGCTAGGATCTTCAATCAAATAATTTCGTTCGATTATAGCTCCTATGCTGCTATCACAATCTATCCGTTTTACGACCTCTGTTTCTAAATTTGTAATAATATTATCATCACAATCAGCAATAATAAATGGTTCTGGAAACTGTGTTTGAATACGAATATTTGCAAAATTCAACTGTCCCTCTCCTATTCCTTCAAATGAATTTTTATCGTTATCCGTAATAACCAATTGCCAATTTTTAGCCAATGAATCTAACCGCATTCCTTCCAGAAAGGTTATGTCCTCTTGAGGCTGAAAAACCCCATTAATTGAAGGGATAAAAGAGCGGCAGGCTTCAGCAATAGGAACTTCTGCACTTGACGAAAAACGTACATTTATATCCTGAGCACCTTTATTCAAACAAGTCCCAAACGGAATTAATGTAATTTCATCAACATCATTTTTAAGCCTAATTTCTAAATCTTCAATATCTGTGTGGTCCAAATTAATAGAAAGCGTAAATTCTTTTATAATTTCTCCCAAGGGAACACATTCTAAAGTGCTAAAATCAAAAACTTGAGATACAGGATTCGCCTTTGTTCCCGAAGGAATTTCAATAGGCAAATCACCAATTTGCACTCTATAACGCCCACTATATTTTTCATTCAATGCATGGGGATGATTACAAGACAATTCATAATTCTGCACAGAAACAGAAGGTGGAGTGTTATCTAACAAAATGATTTCTCCTCCACAATAATCCTCTCCTGCAACCTGAATAACATATTCGTCTTTGTCAACAACAATTTTATAATCAAAATCACAAGTCAAACCTCGCTCTAATACATCATCTAAACTCAATTCAAAATCACAGTTTTCATTATTCATCGACACTTGAACTTGGTCATTGCACACAAAAACGGTTTCTTTCGGAGTTAATTTAATTGTCCTTTTTCGAGTAAGGCGAGTTTGTTCAAAACTTATTTCTTCCCTAAAAACATGTTTTCCAATAGGCAATTTTATAGATTGATTATCAGTCTCGTTTGATTGAAAAATTAAATTATTTTTACTATCCCAAATTTTCCATGTATTAACTTCCTCGTATCCTTTACAATTTTTATTATTCGGGAAAGAAAATTCATAATCTACGGTATCGCACAAATCTATTTTTAAAACTTTCTCCTCGTTTTGAAAAGAATCTTCACAGGGCAGCGTAAAAATTTGGCTCGTTGTGAAAGCAAATGATTCATTTTGTTGAGTAATCAATACTCGCTCATTGTTCAAAAACCAACTTCCACTCTTCCATCCATTGCCCAATGCATCAGAAATAGTCATTTGTAAGGGTTCGCAGGTAGGCAATTGAAGCACTTCTGTCAAAGTATCTCCTTTTGGTTTTCCAGCATAAAAGCCTGTATTTTTATAATACAATCGTTCTCCTTTGGAGTTTCTAATCTCCCAAGAAATTGCTTCTCGCCCGTCTCCTGTTACTATTCCCAAAGTGAATTTTTCTGTATTTTGGCAATTTTCAATACATTTTCCATCCCATTTGTATGTAGTAGATACTGCCGTTTCTTTCTTCCCTCCATGGCTCCAAAGTAAGTTCTTGTTATAATCCCAAATCCTAAGCTCAATCCCACTTTCATTATTAGGATTATTAAAGACTAGCTCTGACGATTGGTTTGGATTCCATGCTATAAAGCGATGTAGTCTATCCTCCTTATCTAATTTAAAAGATTCGTTTTGGTGTCCTCTTAAAAGAATATTAGCCTGCTTCCAACCTTCATTTTTGTAATCAATTAACTCAATATAAACAGGGCAAGTAGAATTATAATTTAATGGTGAAAGCCATTCAAAATCTATTAATGCAGGCTCTGACCAAACTTTCAAACCATTTTGTCTTCCTTCGCAAATAGCATAAAACAAATACTGCTTAGGTTCTTTTATTTTAAAATTCTGATTTTCGGTAGGGTTAAACGTGAACCCTGTATGCAGTGGCACAAAATCCTGATCGTACCATTTAACATTTGTTATTTCGTCAAACTTTTGAGAACATTCTATTTGCCAATTTACATTTTGCTCAAAAAAGGTCTTGTGCTCAAAAAAGAAAGTATCGTTAGCTGTTATAGAACCTTCTGGTATTCCATTATTCAGATAACCGAAGGTTTCTATTTTCAAACTTTTCCATTCCTCTCCAATCTTTCCAATCGAACTTCCTATAAGAGTTGAAGCATTTTGAGAAATGCCTATATCTATAGATTCTATACCATCAATAAGACTTTCTTTACCAATAAATTTGCCTTCGTAAGAAATAAATTCAATTAACTTATCGTCAATTATCAAAGCTATGCCGTCTGGGCCTTGCTGAATCCCCTTAGTTTCCCAAACCCAAAAAGTACCTTTATTGTCAGAAGAAATATATCTATCAAAGTCCTCTAATTCTCCTTTTTTGTAAACAAGCCCATTTGAACCGTTAATTAATTGAATATCAATAGATTTGAATTCAACCTCGATAGGAATAAATACTTCCACCGACTCATTCACATCATTGCCAATATTGTCATAATGAATCTCTGAAATATATTGGCTATAAGAATAAGTAGATCCCAATAACAAGCATACGATTTTAAATATAGTTCTCATTACTAATGGTTATCTAAAGGTCCAAATAGTAAAAGGTATGGGATGTTAAATTTATTTGTAAATCGAATCTACGAGATGGGAGAGCAATTTATTAGTTTCATAAAAGAATACGAACACAATAGAGTTAAAACTATTGTTAATAATTATTAATGTAGATTTATAGTGTTTGGGTACAATTTATTTGTTGAGTCAACAGTATCATTGCAATATCCAAGTTAAGACAAAACAATTGATTAACAAAATAGACCAATCTTTTTCTGTACGTTTTTAAAATTATTGGTTTTGTTTCAAAAATAAGTTTATAAAAAACGGCAAACTATTGCAAAAACCCGTTACTATCTGTATATTTGCGTTTCTGAATTGAAATTTATACTATAATTATAAAATATATTAAAGATGAAAGCTGGAATCCACCCAGAGAATTATAGAACAGTTGTTTTTAAAGACATTTCTTGTGATGAAATGATTCTTACTCGCTCTTGTGCACCTTCAAGAGAAACAATTAAATGGGAAGACGGAAACGAATACCCTCTCGTAAAATGTGAAATTTCTAGTTTCTCTCATCCATTCTTTACAGGTAAGATGAAATTTGTTGATACAGCAGGTAGAATTGATAAATTCAACAAAAAATTCGCAAAATTCTCTCTTGGGAAGAAATAAATATTTGTTTTCAATTTATAATTGCAAAACTGATATAAAAAAAGCAATCTTGTCATTTGATAGGATTGCTTTTTTAATGTTAGCCAAAATCACTCGGGGTATACAATTCCTTTTTCATTCTTATAAAAAAGAATATCAAGTTTCTTTCCATCATACTTGGCATAAGACTGAAAATTCATCCACTCCCCTAGGTTGATATACGTCGTATCGTTTACTGCTAATTCTCTTCTAATTGGCAAATGACGGTGTCCAAAGACATAATAATCAATATCCGTGTTCCTAGAATGTTCAGCAACAAACTGATATAACCATTCGTTTTTATCCCCTAAGTACCGGTGTGGTTCTTCGGTATGTTCTCTACTTCTGCCCGACCAAAAATTAGCTAACCCTATACCAAAATTAGGGTGTATTCTTTCGAAAGCCCATTGACAAAGTTTATTCGCAAATACTTTTTTCAAAAATTTATATCCATAATCACCAGGACCTAAACCATCTCCATGTCCAATAAAAAACCTCTTTCCAAAATGTTCTCTAACTATCGGCTCACGATGCGTTTTAATACCTAATTCTTCTTCGAAATAAGTAAACATCCACATATCATGGTTGCCAATAAAAAACTCGATATTAATCCCGCTATCAGACAATTCAGCCAACTTCCCCAACAACCTGACATATCCTTTAGGAATTACAGTTTTATATTCGAACCAAAAATCAAATAAATCGCCAACCAAATATATATCCGTTGCGTCTTTGGCAACAACATCTAACCATTCACAAAACAGTTTTTCACGCTCTTTGCTCGTCAATAACACATCTATCCCCAGATGAAGGTCGGATACAAAATATACCATTAATTGATTGTTTTTTACTCAAAATAAAAAGAAAGAGCCAGAAAATTACGGTTAAGTAACTTTCTGGCTCAATATATTCATTCAAACTTTCAATAAAAATCTAAAGAAATACTAATTACTTAGCATCTTTATCTTTGTTATTTTCATCGAATTGTTCTTTTAATTGTTGTAGTGCATCCAACTCACCCAAAGTTGTTTTTTCAACTTTAGATTGTTGTTTTTTAACGGCACTTCTAGTTTGGTCTCTTTGTTGTCTCTTTTCAGTACGAACTTGATCATCTGCTTCACGAGAGATGTCTTCTAAGTAACGTAAGTGAGAAACTAAGATACGCTTATCATCTCTGTTGAATTCAATCACTTTTACTGTGATTACTTCTTCCAATTCAGCTTGCGTGTTATCTTCTTTCTTGATATGTTTAATAGGAGCAAATGCTTCTAATCCATAAGGCAATTGAACGATAGCACCTCTGTCATCTTTTCTCAAGATAGTAGCTTCGTGGTAAGAACCAACAGGGAAAACAGATTCGAATGTATCCCAAGGATTCTCTTCGATTTGTTTGTGTCCTAATGATAATTTACGGTTATCTTGGTCGATGTCTAAAACAACAACTTCGATGTCTTTTCCTACTGCTGTGAATTCAGAAGGGTGAGAATATCTCTTCGTCCAAGATAGGTCAGAAATATGAACCATTCCACCAATTCCTTCTTCTAATTCAACGAATACACCGTATGGAGTTAAGTTTTTAACCTCACCTGTGTGTCTTGAATCAACAGAATATTTAGTAGAAATTTCAGTCCAAGGATCGTTTTCTAATTGTTTTAATGAAAGAGACATTTTTCTTTCTTCTCTATCAATAGTAACAACTTTAGCATCAAACTCTTGACCTAATGTAAAGAATTCTCTTGCATTAACGGGTTGGTTGCTCCAAGAAACTTCAGAAACGTGAATCAAACCTTCAACACCTGGAGTAATTTCTAAGAATGCACCGTAATCCTCGATATTTACAATCTTACCTTTAACCGTAGATTCTTCTTTGATTTCTGCATCAAGAACTTCCCACGGATGTGGTTGTAATTGCTTAAGACCTAAAGAAATACGTTTTTTACCTTCATCAAAGTCCAATACAGCTACGCTGATTTTTTGATTCAATTGTAAAATTTCGCTCGGGTGAGAAATTCTACCCCAAGAAATATCTGTGATATATAATAAACCATCAACACCTCCTAAATCAAGGAATGCACCGAAGTCAGTAATGTTTTTAACAATACCTTCTAATACTTGTCCTTTCTCTAATTTAGAAATGATTTCTTCACGTTGCTCAGCTAAATCACTTTCGATAAGTGCTTTATGAGATACAACTGCGTTTTTGATAGTTTCGTTAATCTTAACTACTTTGAACTCCATCGTTTTACCTACGTATGCATCATAATCGATGATAGGCTTGATGTCGATCTGAGAACCTGGTAAGAATGTTTCCAATCCACCACAGTCAGCAATAAGACCTCCTTTAGTTTTGCTAATAACTGTACCATTAATAACAGTACCGTTGTTGTAAGAATCAACAATATTTTCCCAAGCTTTAAGGATCTTAGCCTTTCTTCTTGAAAGAATTAATTGACCTCTTTCATCTTCTGGATTCTCTACATAAACAGCGATTCTATCACCAGCTTTTAAGTCTGGAGTATCTCTAAATTCAGAAGTAGAAACAATTCCATCAGATTTGTAATTCAAATCCAATACTACATCACCTCCTACAATTACTCTTACCAATGCATCAACAACCTCACCTTCTGAAACTGAAGATAATGTACTGTCGTACTCCGCTAACATAGTAGCTTGCTCTTCTTCTGTGTAAGGAGATTTGTTTTTTGCACTTAAAGACCAATCAAAGTCGTCATGTTTTTCACCAGTTGAACCGTCTTCAGCTTCTGGTAAATCTACTGGCTCGTCCTCGTTTGTTGGAGCCTCAGCTTTGGGAGCTGTTTCTTCTGCAGAATTTTCTTGAACGGGAGTTGTTTCCTCGTTTTGCTCTTCTACATTTTCATTTTCTAATTGCATAATTAAAAATTGATTGTACACGAAAGGTGTACGTTTGATTTAAAAAA
>CALAJP010000077.1 GCA_937922815.1 uncultured Saprospiraceae bacterium | reverse complement strand
AAAGCAATAATTTCTTGTTCTTTTTTAGAGGTTTCGTGCTGAATTTGAAGGCGTTCAATCTCTTTAATCTTGGTTTCATCAAGAATTTCTGCTGAAATAACATTTAGTTTTTCCTGATATTTAAACGCTTCTTGGTACTTTTTTTCAATTCTCTTTAGTAGTACCAATTCTGTCAATGCATGTTTTATAGTTAGTTTTTCTTGGCTTTCGTTTAATATTTGGAGTAAAAACCGCTCAGCATCGCTGTTATTTCCTTGAATTATAAGGATCTGCGCATAATTATGAAGCAATTTATCAGTAATTTTAGTTGGGTCATAATTAATTGCCAGCTTATAATATTTTTCGGCATTTATGGGATCATTGGAGTCAAAATATGTTTTTCCGATGTTGCTATAAGTTCTTATTATGCTTAGGGTATCTTTATGTTTAAAATTAATTTCTTGAGTTTTGGTGTGGTAATAAAGTGACGAATCTATTTGAGCTAAAGATTTATGTATGATGCCTAAGTTATTATATACTGCAGCTTTATTTTTATAATCTCCTTCTTTTTCAAATATTTTAGCTTCTTTTTTTAGTAATGCAAATGCCTTGTCGTATTTTTTTAAATTATAAAATAAACGTGCATATGAATCATAAAAATGAGGCAAAAATGAATAATTATTATTTTCAATGTCCTGCTCTAAAGATTGAAACATGGATAATGCTTTTGTATAATTACCCCTACTAATATGGTAATCGGCCCATATAAAAGAAAAATTAGCTTTATACTCTGCATTATTATATTTTGTAGAAAGTAGCATACCGTTGTTATAATATTTTTCTATAGAATCCTTATTGAATGAAAAAATATTATAATATTCCAAAAGCTTATTATTTACTTTTAAAATTGTAATCGCATCACTGTCTTCTACATACTTATTTTTTATATTATACAACTCATTTAAATACAATAAATTAAGATTGTTGCTTTTTAATGAATCTGCTTTAGCAAAAACCATTTTCTGAGCTATAACACAATTATAACAACATACAATGATAAAGATGAGGGCATATTTTTTGTTGTAAATCATATGCTAATTTAAAAAAATAAAAATGAGTTCAATACAAATATTAAACTTGACAACTTTACATAAGCAATACTTTAAACAAATAATGATTAAGTTATAACGAATAGTAATCTACTTATAAATATTTGAAATTATACAATACTTTAGTTCTATAAATAACAAAAAACTATATTATGATTTCAGCAATTATTGCCATTTTAGTAGGAGTTTTGGCGGCCTCACCAATGATTATAGCAAAAAAACCAAATGCTAAAGAATTAATTGATAAAATAACACCTTTTCAAGGCTGGATTGGTATTGTTCTAACCTTTTGGGGTGCTTGGGGCATCATTCAATCTATTCTTAGTCTCACTTCGTTTAGCACATTTTGGATCGTAGCACTTTTAGTTTACTTAGTCGAATTTATTGTTGGATTTATTTTAGGCTACGGACTTATCTCTAAATATCTTTTGGAAAAAAATGAAACTGCCAAAGAAAAAGGGCAACAGTTGAGAATGAAATTATTAAAATATCAAGTACCAGCCGGTTTTATTTTAATTATTCTAGGTGTATTAACAATTATTCTATAGGATTATCTTCAGGAATAATACAACAAACTAAGTGACATAAAAAAATAAAATCTGCACATGCATAACACACTCTACATTTTTACACCCAATACGGATATAAATAAGCTACACGAAACGTTACAAGATTTTCAATCTACTACCGAAGCCGAGAATATAAAACTTCCTTTATTGCAGACCGAAATATCGGATGGAGATGCCTATTTTTTAAAACAAAGAGAAGGCATGCTCAATTTCTATTCGAGTCTTTTGAATCCAAATTATATGGAAATTCATTCCAATTTCCTGATGCATTTGGCATCTTGTACCAAAGGCTACAAAATTAATTTCGAATCGGAAGAAAGTATAACAACTCTTGTAAATGCATTTGTAGACAATATGGAAGGGTTAATTTTTTCGCCATCCATGGCTTTTTATACCAAAGATTGGAAATTAATTATCGATTCGAGTGGAAGCTGCGAGCTTGAAAGTTATAATTTTACCCTATCGGCAGCCGCTTTTGACGAAGAAGCCAACACGAATGCAAACCCAGAATCTGAAAACCGAAAAAAACAATCGATTTCGAAATTACAAAGTTTAAACATTCCTGTTTTAGACAGTTTACCAACCATTCCGTCTACCGATCAAGCGCATTACAGAAGCGAACATGAGTTGGCTACCCGCATTATTTCTTTGGCTGCCGTTGCCGTAAAAGGTGAGCTTAAAACATCAGACATATCGTATAGTGTGTTGGAAAAATACGCCATACATCCAGACGATGTATCGCCTTGGGAACTTAATTTTTTAAACAATCCGACACCCGAAGAGCAAGATTTTGTAAACGCAATTTGGCGATACGAAGCTTTAAATGTATTGATGTGGGCTACGGGATATGTAGACGATTTACATTTTCCTTCGGATATAGTTGAAGTTACGAGCATTACAGAAAACATTCGCGAATGCAAAGATTTTGAGCACTTTTTGATGTTTGCAAATATGCGAGATATGAGCGAAATTTTAGATGAGCTAGATCTTACCTATCGTTTGCATTGGGCTTGTGTAGATGCCCGAGTAAACAACCAACCAGCACCAGCAAATGTTAACCCAAGCGTAGTTTACGAAAGACATTATGCACTCAATTGGCTAATCAATCGTTACAACGAAAACTGGGACAATGTTTCGGTGCCAACCTAAAAAAAAACCATAAGATGACACATAATACTGCTACAAACATTCAGTCTCTTTGGAACAAAATTCAAAAAAAACTCCAAGAGATT
>CALAJP010000076.1 GCA_937922815.1 uncultured Saprospiraceae bacterium | reverse complement strand
AAATCAGTGTTGAAGGAATTAATTCCTTTGGTTCGTGAAAACGATCATCTTTCATGGTTAAAGCAATTTCAAGACTTTTTCGCAATCGAAACAGAAAAAGTAATTAAAAATGATATTGCACCGGGTGAGAATGGTGGTATTAAAATGGGGTATGTCGTAAGACAATTATCCAATATGACGAATGGACAAGCCATTGTAACCACGGATGTTGGGCAACATCAAATGTATGCAGCTCGATATTACGAATATCAATCTACCAATCAATGGGTTTCTTCTGGTGGAGCTGGAACGATGGGCTTTGGTTTACCCGCTGCTTTTGGTGCAAAATTAGCCAAGCCAGACAAACAAGTTTTATGTTTTGTAGGGGATGGTTCTTTCCAAATGACTTTACAGGAATTAGGAATGTGTGCTCAATGGAATGTAGGAGTCAAAATTGTTTTATTAGATAATAATTATTTAGGAATGGTACGCCAATGGCAACAACTTTTCTTTGATAATAGATATTCTTCGGTTGCACTTGAGAATCCTGATTTTGTAACTATCGCCAAAGGCTTTGGAGTAGCTGGTAAAACAGTTGAAAATGTAGCAGATGTTCCTGCGGCATTACAAGAAATGTTGGATTACGAAGGTCCTTATTTGTTGCATTTAAAAGTAATAAAAGAAGAAAATGTTTTCCCAATGGTACCTTCTGGATGTAGTGTATCAGATATTAGATTAGAGTAAACCTAAAAAATGAGTAAAATGGATAAATTTATTATATCAATATTCTCTGAAAATAAACCAGGTTTACTTTCAAGAGTAGTAGCAACATTTACAAAAAGATACATCAATATACTTTCGTTGACCACTTCTAAGTCTTCGTTGAAAGGAGTACATAAATTTACGATTGTTGTAGAACAAACTGAACCCGTTATCAAAAAAGTAGTGGCTCAGTTAGAAAAGCATATTGAGGTTTTCAAAGCTTTCTATTACAAAGAAAAAGAAGTGGTTTCTCAAGAAGTTGCCTTATATAAAATTCCAACAGAGAGTTTTATGGGAGGAAATACCATTGAGAGAATTATTAGAAAACATAATGCACGAATTTTAGCAATCGAACCAGAATATACGGTTGTCGAAAAGACAGGACACCAAAACGAAACGGAAGCCTTGCTTCATGAACTTCAGAAAATCGGTATTTTCGAATTCGTACGATCAGGAGTTGTATCCATCACTAAAGATATGGAACCACTCAAGAAGCATTTGAAGAATATGGGAATGACAGAAGAAATGTTTAATGAATTCTAATTCATTATTCAATCCAAATAAAATTAATAGTAAAAATCAATAACGAACTAAGAAATGGCAAATTATTTTAACACGTTACCCTTACGTGAAAAACTTAATCAACTAGGCGTTTGTGAATTTATGGACTCTTCAGAATTTGAAGATGGCGTAGAGGCACTAAAAGGTAAAAAAATTGTAATTGTTGGCTGTGGTGCTCAAGGTTTGAACCAAGGCTTAAACATGAGAGATTCTGGCTTAGATGTATCTTATACGCTTCGTCAATCTGCAATTGATGAAAAAAGAGCATCTTTCGTAAATGCTACTGAAAACAAATTCAAAGTAGGTACTTACGAAGAAATGTTACCAACGGCTGATTTGGTAATTAACCTAACGCCAGACAAACAACACACTAACGTTGTCAAAGCAGTAATGCCATTGATGAAAAAAGGTGCTACTTTGTCATATTCTCATGGTTTTAATATTGTAGAAGAAGGAATGCAAATTCGTGAAGATTTGACAGTAATTATGGTTGCTCCTAAATCTCCAGGTTCTGAAGTTAGAGAAGAATACAAAAGAGGTTTTGGTGTTCCAACGCTAATCGCTGTTCATCCCGAAAATGATCCTCAAGGAAAAGGATTGGCTGAAGCTAAGGCTTATGCAGTAGGTACTGGTGGACACAGAGCAGGTGTACTTTATTCTTCTTTCGTAGCAGAGGTTAAATCTGATTTGATGGGAGAACAAACTATTCTTTGTGGTTTATTACAAACTGGATCTATCCTTTGTTTTGATAAAATGGTAGAAAAAGGTATTGATGCTGGATATGCTTCTAAACTAATCCAATTTGGTTGGGAAACAATCACTGAAGCATTGAAACATGGTGGTATCACCAATATGATGGACAGATTAGATAACCCATCTAAAGTAAAAGCTTTCGAATTGGCTGACGAATTGAAAATGATAATGCGTCCGTTATTTGAAAAGCACATGGATGACATCATGGAAGGTGAGTTTTCTAAAACGATGATGGAAGATTGGGCTAATAATGATAAAAACCTATTAGGTTGGAGAGCTGCAACAGGAGAAACTAATTTTGAAAAAACAGCTGCTGGTGATGTAGAAATCTCTGAGCAAGAATTTTTCGATAATGGTGTTTTGATGGTTGCTATGGTGAAAGCTGGTGTAGAATTGGCTTTTGAAACTATGGTAGAAGCGGGTATCAAAGACGAATCTGCTTACTATGAATCATTACACGAAACGCCTTTGATTGCGAATACTATCGCAAGAAAGAAATTGTTCGAAATGAACAGAGTTATTTCTGATACGGCTGAATATGGTTGTTATTTATTCGACCATGCTTGTAAGCCTTTGTTGGAAGACTTTATGAAAAATATAGATACTAATGTTATTGGTAAGAAATACAGCTCTTGTAATGCGGTAGAAAACCAAACATTAATTCAAGTGAACGAAGAAATCAGATTCCACCCTGTTGAATTAATAGGATACGAATTGAGAGCTTCTATGACTGCAATGAAGAAAATCGTTTAACATATCGATTTTTCTAACTAAAGGACGTTGTTTTTCAACGTCCTTTACTCTTTTTCTAAGTGCCAAAGTTGTAAAATAAACTTATAATGAATCAATCTATCATCGCAACTAAACCAAGAGTATATAGCCAAATACTCAATAAGTCTAATGAAATTGGCTTCTCAATGCCTTCTGATATTTTTATTGGTTCTTTATTAAAATCATTGATTTCATCTAAGCTTAATTCAAATATATTGGAATTAGGTACTGGTATGGGACTCTCTCTATCATGGATGGTTGAAGGACTTGATGATAATTCAACAATTACGTCCGTTGATAATGACCCTGATTTAATTAATATAGTAAATGATTTTTTCGATAATGACAATAGAGTTAATTTGATTTGTCAGGATGGTTCTGATTGGATTAAAGAATATGATGGAGAAAAATTTGATTTGATTTTTGCTGATGCATGGCCTGGGAAATATTCTGATATTGAATTGACATTAGATTTAATTAAAGTGGGAGGATTTTATGTTATTGATGACATGAAATACAACGACAATTGGCCAGAAGGTCATAAAGAAAAAGTAGATCAGTTAATCACTTACTTAGACAAAAGAGAAGATTTTTCATTAACTAAAATGGATTGGTCAACTGGAATTATATTGATGACCAAGAAATGTTAGCATTAAAAATTTAATAGAAATATTCAATACGATTAATTTCTATTTTTTGAAATAAAAAATAATTATATAATGAAGACTTTATTTGATAAAATATGGGATGCACACGTAGTAAAAAGTGTTCCCGATGGGCCCGATGTTTTTTATATTGACAAACATTTTATCCATGAGGTAACCTCTCCAGTTGCCTTTTTAGGGATTGAAAAAAGAGGTAAAAAAGTAAGATGTCCTGAAAAAACAATTGCTACTCCTGATCATAATGTTCCTACAATCAATCAATCTGAAGAAATTCAAGATGTACTTTCAAGAACTCAGGTTGAAAAATTGACAGAAAACTGTAATAATCACGGAATTGAACTACATGGTTTAGGTTCAGAAAATCACGGAATTGTACACGTTATCGGCCCAGAATTGGGTATCACTCAACCAGGAATGACCATTGTATGTGGTGATAGTCATACTTCTACGCATGGTGCTTTTGGTGCGATTGCTTTTGGTATTGGTACAAGTGAAATCGAAATGGTTTTTGCTACGCAATGTATTATGCAGCCAAAACCTAAAAAAATGAGAATTACTATCGACGGAGAACTTGGAATGGGAGTTACTTCGAAAGATATAATTTTATATATCATTTCTCAAATTACAACTGCAGGTGGAACAGGATACTTTGTCGAGTATGCGGGTTCTGCGATTAAGAGTTTGAGTATGGAAGCAAGGATGACGATCTGTAACATGAGTATTGAAATGGGTGCTCGTGGTGGTATGATTGCTCCTGACGAAACTACTTTTGAGTATTTGAAAGGTAAAAAATATGCTCCTAAAGGTGCTGAATGGGATGCTGCTATTGCTCGTTGGTCTGAATTGAAAACAGACGAAGGTGCTGAATTCGATGTAGAATATAAATACGATGCAAGTCAAATTCAACCTATGGTAACTTACGGTACAAACCCAGGTATGGGAATCGCTGTTACGGGGAATATTCCAACGGTAGAAGCTGCTGCTGGTAATGCAAAAACTTTCACAAAGTCATTAGATTATATGGGCTTTGAGGCAGGAGAAAGCATTTTGGGTAAAAAAATAGATTATGTCTTTATCGGAAGTTGCACTAACGGAAGAATTGAAGATTTCAGAAGTGTAGCTAAATTTGTTAAAGGCAGACAAAAGGCGAATCATGTGACGGCTTGGTTAGTACCAGGTTCTAAAGAAGTAGAAAGACTTTGTAACTCGGAAGGATTAACAAAAATATTCGAAGAAGCAGGTTTTGTATTACGTGAACCAGGTTGTTCGGCTTGTTTAGCGATGAATGATGACAAAATTCCTGTCGGAAAATATGCAGTTTCTACATCAAATAGAAATTTTGAAGGAAGACAAGGACCAGGAGCAAGAACAATCTTAGCAAGTCCGATAATGGCTGCTGCTGCTGCGATAACTGGTAATATTACTGACCCGAGATCTTTATAAGATTGAGAAAAGTAATTCTATTTTTTTAAGTTAAAGACAATTAATAATGGCTTTTGATAAGTTTATAAATTTAAAAGATACATGTGTTCCATTGCCTATCGAAAATGTGGATACAGACCAAATTATTCCTGCTCGTTTCTTGAAAGCAATCGAAAGAAAAGGGTTTGGTGATAATTTATTCAGAGATTGGAGATACAATTCTGACGGAAGTCCTAAAGAGGATTTCGTATTGAATAACCCTAAATATTCTGGTAGGATTTTAGTAGGTGGAAAGAACTTCGGTTCGGGTTCTTCTCGTGAACATGCGGCTTGGTCGGTTTACGATTACGGATTCAGAGTAGTAATTTCTTCTTTCTTTGCCGATATTTTCAAAGGAAATTCATTGAATATTGGAATATTGCCTGTTCAAGTTTCTGAAGAATTTTTACAAAAAATATTTACGGCTGTTTTTGAAGATGCAAAAACAGAAATTGCTGTGGATATTGATGCTCAGACAGTTACTATCGTAGCTACGGGAGAGTATGAATCTTTTGACCTAAATGCATACAAAAAAGATTGTTTGAAGAATGGTTTCGATGATATTGATTACTTGTTAAACAGTAGCGACGAAATAGAAGAATTCGAGAAACAACACAACGTATAGATGACAACTCGTAAAATAGAAATAATGGATACTACCTTGAGGGATGGCGAACAGACCTCGGGAGTATCTTTTTTGCCCGCTGAAAAACTTAAAATTGCCAAACTACTTATCGAAGATTTGAAAGTCGATAGGATAGAAGTGGCTTCGGCTAAGATTTCAGACGGAGAATTTGAAGGCGTGCAACTGATAACCGAATGGGCAGCAGAAAATGGCTATCAAAACCAAATTGAAATTTTAGGTTTTGTGGACAAACCTCATTCTATTGATTGGATAGAAAAAGCAGGTGGAAAAGTCATTAATTTATTGACCAAAGGTTCTAAAAACCATGTTCAACATCAGTTACGAAAAACCACCAAAGAACATTTAGCAGATGCCATTTCTTCTATTGAATATGCCAATAGTCGTGGGATTGCGGTCAATGTGTATTTGGAGGATTGGAGTAATGGAATGAAAAACTCTAAAGACCATGTTTTTCAAATGGTTGAGGAACTTCAAAACCAAAATATTCAAAGATTGATGTTACCTGATACTTTAGGTATCTTGACACATCGTGAAACTTTTGAATATATGAAAGAAATGGTTGACAGATTCCCCGATATTCATTTCGATTTTCATGGACATAATGATTATGGACTTTCGATAGCGAATGTTCTGGAAGCTGTTAATGCTGGTGCCAGTGGAATTCATGCCACTTTGAACGGTCTTGGAGAAAGGGCAGGAAACCCTTCTACTTCGAGTGTTATTGCTGCTATCAAAGATTTGTCAGACTGTGATTTGAATGTTGATGAGAAACATTTGTTCAGAGTTAGTAAATTGGTAGAACAGTTTTCGGGGGTTAGAATTCCTTCTAATCAACCTGTTATTGGTGAAAATGTATTTACCCAAACTTGTGGGGTACATGCTGACGGTGACAACAAAAAATCTCTTTATTTTAATGATTTATTGCCTGAGCGTTTTGGACGTAAAAGAAAATATGCATTAGGTAAAACTTCAGGAAAAGCTAATATTCTCAAAAATCTTCAAGAAATTGGGATAGACTTGACACCCGAAGAAATCAGAAAAGTAACCAGCGTTATTATCGAACTTGGAGACAAGAAAAAATCAGTTACCAAAGAAGATTTGCCTTACATTATTTCTGATGTTTTACGACACAACAGCATCAAAGAAAATATACAAGTTATTAATTATTCGATGACCAGTACAATGGATTTGAGACCATTGGCAGCATTGAAAATACAGATAGATAAAGACATTCACGAGGAGAGTGCAACAGGGCAGGGGCAATACGATGCTTTTATGAATGCACTAAAGAAAATCTATAACAATTTAAATTTCCAGTTTCCAGATTTAATCGACTATTCGGTTTCTATTCCTCCTGGTGGAGAAACGGATGCTTTGGTAGAAACGGTTATTACTTGGGAATTTAATAATAATGAGTTTAAAACGCGAGGTTTGGACAGTGATCAGACGATTTCAGCGATAAAAGCGACACAACGCATGCTGAATATGATTGATTTACAAACTATTAATGAAAAATAATTATTCGAATTGCTTATCCAATAGGCAATAAAAATTCAATTTTAAAAAGAAATGAAACTTAAATTAGCCGTTTTAGCGGGCGATGGTATCGGCCCAGAGGTTGTTGATCAAGCCTTGAAAGTAGTTAAAGCTATTGAAAAAAAATATAATCACGAAATAGAATATTCAGAAGGTTTAGTAGGGGCTTGTGCCATTGACGCTACGGGAAATCCTTACCCAGATGCAACGCATGAAGTTTGTATGAATTCTGATGTTGTTCTTTTTGGTGCGATCGGTGATCCTCGTTTTGACAATGACCCATCTGCGAAAGTAAGACCAGAACAAGGATTGTTGGAAATGAGAAGAAAGCTACAATTATTCGCTAACGTTCGTCCTACTTTTACTTTCCCGGGTTTACTTCACCGTTCTCCTTTGAAAGAAGATAGAATTGAAGGGTCTGATTTTGTATTCTTTAGAGAATTGACGGGTGGATTATATTTTGGTCAACCACAAGGTCGTTCTGAAAAAGGGGATAAGGCTTTTGATACTTGTTTTTATACCAAACCAGAAGTTGAACGTTTGGCAAAATTAGGTTTCGAAGCTGCCATGAAACGTAAGAAAAAATTGACGGTTGTTGATAAAGCGAATGTTTTGGCAACAGGTCGATTATGGAGAGAGGTAGCTCAAGATATGGCTCCTCAATACCCAGAAGTTACGGTTGAATACGAATTTGTGGATGCAGTTGCTATGCGTTTAATTCAATGGCCAAAAGATTATGATGTATTGATTACAACCAATATGTTTGGTGATATTTTGACTGACGAAGCCAGTGTTATTACGGGTTCTATGGGGTTAATGCCATCAGCATCTGTTGGTGTTCATACGGCTTTATTTGAGCCTATTCATGGTTCGTACCCACAAGCAGCAGGCAAAAATATCGCTAATCCTGTAGCTACTATTCTTTCTGCGGCTATGATGTTTGAACATGTTGGTTTGTTAGACGAAGCGGCTGAAATCAGAAAAGTAGTGAACGAATCTTTAGTTTCTGGTATCGTAACCGAAGATGTTGCTGAAGATGGAAAAGCACATTCTACTTCTGCAGTAGGAGATTGGATTGCTGGGAAAATTGCTTAATGCAATTTCATTTTTTGAGTTAGAAAATATAAAGAATCAAGAAGTGTAATGCTTCTTGATTCTTTTTTTGTCTTGCATTGTAAATGTTGAATGAATTTGTTTCTTTTATTAAGAAATAAATATTTTGTTCTATAAAAAAGGAACTTTAATGAGTTATATACGAATATAAAGGAGTTGGGCATCATTCGATTATACAATGAATAGTAACTAATTTTGTGAGTTTACGGATACATATAAATCAAAAAGTTATTTTAATTCGTAAAGAATTGAATTTAATAACTACTTTGTACTGTTAGTTAGAATTTAGAATGATTTAATTGAAAAAAATTCAAACATCAGACCAAAGAATAATATAATTTTTTTTATTTAAATTAAATTTAGTTATGGAATATGC
The DNA here is from genome assembly GCA_937922815.1 of uncultured Saprospiraceae bacterium. Taxonomy (GTDB): domain Bacteria; phylum Bacteroidota; class Bacteroidia; order Chitinophagales; family Saprospiraceae; genus CALAJP01. The sequence goes on along the minus strand of CALAJP010000076.1, from coordinate 5,449 downwards.
TAAGAATTTAGAAAAAGACCAAGAAGAGAGAATTTTTGATTATGTAAATAATAAGCTTCAAGATGATTTAGATATTTTTGAAAATCATTTTGGGTATAAGGGAAATAAAAACCTCGTTATATGGCTAATTATTATGAATGTCTTCGAGAACAATTTCAATCCTTTCTATGGGTTAGACGGGCTTAATCATCAAATAATTCCGCATAGGAATTTTATAACAAACATCAAAAAACTAAATGATCGAAATAGGCGTTTTGTTAATTTAGAGGGTGTGGTGGAGTTCATTCCTTTATTGACACCATATAAAGAAATAGGAATGGATGGTATTGGTGGATATTATTTCTTCAACTTCATAGATGAAAATAGTCCTTTACTTTATTATGAACATGAAGAAAATCGAGTTTATAAGATTTCGAATAGTTTTGTTAGTATCTTAAAGCATTACCCTATTCCTGATGTTTATGAGCTGTTAACTGAATTATTGGGACATAAAAGTGGAGACAATATTAAATATGACGAAAACCAAATTAAAATAAACGAAAAAGAACTTTTAAGTAAGAATGATTTTTTATATAAAATGATGAAAGGTATAAACCATAATCAAATTAAATCTTTTTACTCTAAAAAAATTGACACTTCATTTACCCCCTTCAATGGAAAAGATAAAATTGAAAAACATTATAATTCTATAAGAAATTATTATTGGTATTTTTTTACTGGTCAAGTGTCAGAATTACAAGAGTTAGTGTCTAAGACAAAAAACATAAAGGGAATACTTGGTAAAAGTATAAGAACTGTTTTTAAAGAAATCACAGAAGGGAATTTTAAATATCTTAAAGTTGAGCACGAACAACTGGAGAAAATTAGAGGAAAAAATGCTTTAAAAGGAAGTCCTGAATATAAGATAGAAGCAGAGGCTTACAAAAACAGACCTCATTGGTTAGAAATACATAAAGAAGAGTTAGTAGATGATGTAATTAAAGGGCAAGATAGAATTATCATTCGATATGATTTAGAGGATACATTATTTATTCAACAGCTTTTAACAAAAGCTCAAAACATTAAGTATTTTTCTTTAACAAAGAATAAATCGCAGAAAATTCCAAAAGAAATTAAGTTCCTCCAAAACTGTGAGGATTTAACTATAGCAGGAGTCAATTCTGGAGAAATACCTCAGGAAATAGGAGAATTAAAGAAAATAAAGAAATTGGCATTATCGTTTAATGAACTTAATACGATTCCCAAAGAAATAGGAGAATTGAAAGAATTAGAACAGGTGAGTTTGGGTTCCAACTTTTTACAAGATTTACCGAAAGAATTTTCACAACTCAAAAAATTGAAAGAGCTATGTGCATCCGAAAATCAATTTCAATGTATACCAGAAGAGATCTCTAAACTCTCTGAAATTAATGCCCTTCTCTTTGAAAACAATTTAATAGAAGAAATTCCTTCATGGATTTATAAACTATCAAAGCTAAATTACTTAGATCTTAGCGGAAATAAAATAGGTATGATTCCAGCCGAAATTGGTAAAGCTAAATCAATAAAACAGTTTTACCTCTATAATAATAATATCAAGACTATCTCTAAAGAAATAGAAGGAATGGTTTCCTTGGAAACTCTAGATCTTAGTAATAATATAATAGAAGAATTACCAACAGAACTTTTTAATCTAAAAAACTTAATATCTTTAAGCTTATCCAATAATCCAATAAAAGTCTTGCCAAAAGAGATTGGGAATCTAATTGCTCTAGAAACATTATCTATTAGCAAAACTCAATTAGAGTCAATTCCTGAAGAAATTGGTCAAATTAAAAGTTTAGAAGTAATCTATTTAAATCAAGAAGATATAAACTTAATCCCAGAAAGCTTAAACCATATGAGAGATAAATTCAAAGTATGTTATTAACCCCCTTTAACACAAATAAAGAGTGTAATCTTTTAGTGTTATACCAAGTATACTATTTAATTTTTGTTAAAGTTCGTGAGTGTTTGAAAATATAAAAAGAATCAAGAGGTGTAATGCTTCTTGATTCTTTTTTTGTTGGTATTACTTTGCTAAACACTGATTAAATATTCTTTCCAACCCTTGATGTTTTAAATTTTTCCCAATAAAAACAATCATGCTTTCTGAAGGAATATCTTTTGGCTGAACTTCTGAAACTTATTCTCCAACCTCTCTATTTCAACAGTGTTCTCTTCTTGAATCTTAACAAATTCTTCTTGTGAGATTTCACCCTTATTAAGTTTTTTCCTAGCTTTTGTAGTCTTATTCTTAACCTTTTGAATTTCTTTTTTCTTAGCTTGTTTTATATACTCATTAGGGCTACCTTCTAAGTTTTCGAATAACTCATTCTCATCAAATTCTTTTAATATTTTCTGTTCTTTAATTTTTAACTCTGCAAGTTTAACTCTAAGAACAACCCTTAATTCCTCTCTCTTTAGCTTCTTTAGATAATCTTTTCTTTTGTTCTTCTATTATTGCAGCTTTTTCTCTAGAAGCCTGTATTAAAGCAACTCTTTTTCTACTTTGATTTACTAACTCTTTTAATTCTCTTATTCTAGCTAATCTAGCTTCTTCTGTTAATTCACTAACAGGTTTATTTTCAGTAGGAGATTCACTTACTGATTCTGTATTACTATTAGGATCAACACTAAAATCAAAAGGATCATCATTCTGTTCCTCTTCAATTCTTTCCTGTTCTTCTATAGTTTTACTATTTTTAACATCTTCTATAAGATTTGGATTAATATCTAAGTCTATTATAGCAATACTTCGGTAACTTTTTTCTTTTGCTGAGTTTTTAAAATATAACTACTTGATTGTCAGTACTTTAAAAAACTAGATGGTTGTTTCATAATACATTGAATATCAGTTTCTTATAAAAAGTTACCGAACTGTTGTTATAGGTATTGGTAAAGACTCTCCAAAACCTTTACCCTCTATACTAATACCATCTTGACCATGTACTATACCTAATCCTCTTCTATTTTGTTTACTTGATAATATAAAAGTTATTAAAGGTTGAATAGCTGTAGTATATATTTCTTTTTCTTTTCCATCATTAGCTAAATCTTTTACCTTAATCTTTTTAAATACAAAATTAGCTTGTATAACCTCATACATCACTATTTTTGCATTAGTAGTTTTTAATTTTTGTAGTTTTCCACCTTTATTACTCACAAAAGAGTTATCATAATCTTCTAAATCTTTTGTGAATTTTTTTATAAAATCATCTAAATTATCTAAATTATCATAAGCAAATATATCTAATACTTCATTTTCAAAAATAACATCTTTATCTAAATTAAACCTAGCAGTAATTCTACTTTCCATAGTTACACCATCTCCTTGTGTACCCTCTGTTAAGTTTTCTTCTTCTTTTATCTTGTTAAAAATAAAATCTTTTAAATCATAAAATCTATCTAAACCTTGTGCTGTAATTAGATTACTTAATTTATCTCTAAAACCATGTTTACTAACTGTATTTGATGAAGTATTTTTTACTTGCTTTTCAAGTTTTCTATAAGCTTCTAGATTTTCTACTTTAAATAAATCAAGTATAAAGTTTAAATTTTCTTTATTAACATGAAGCTTAGGAAGATTTCTATTATAAAAATCAATTATACTAGATAAACTATTAGTTTTAACATCTTTATTAAATACGCTATATCTTTTTAATAAACGATTTATTTCATCTCTTTTTTCTGCTTCTGGAGTACCTTTTTCAGCTTCATTTAATTTATATAATTCTGAAATAAATTTTCTTTTCTCCATTGCTAACTCTAAAGGATAGCTATTTGTGGGTACTAAATGCTTAGAGTAAATAGGAACTATTTTTGTCTTATCTTTACCATTTTTATCTTTATAAGTAATTTTTCTTTCTCCTACTTTTTTAACTAATATAACAATACCAGAATCTAAAGTATTTTTTTTATACTTTCTTTGAAGAGATTGCCTAAATTCTTTTTCATTAACAAAAATATCTTTAAACAAATCCACTACTTGACCATCTATTTCTAATTTTTCTGCTCTACTTTCACCTAAAACTAATTCACTAGAATTTTTTCTACTAACCATAGCTATACCCATAACAGTCTCTAGCTCTTTAAGAATTTCAAAGTTAGTTTTATTAGCGTCATTCTCTGCTACAAATCCTGCAAATATAGAGGTGAATGTACTATCTCTTCCTGTAGGTTTATTGTTTCTTGAATTATTATTCTTTGTAATAATAAAGTTTGCAGTTCTACCTATAGAATCTCTTATAGCTTGTCTAGCTTCTAAATTTAATCTTTGATTCTCTTCTATTAGTATTTCACTTATGTGACTTAATTCTTTATTGTTATTATTTTGGAACTTAGCTACATTCTCTTTATTAAACCAATGCCAATCATTTAATCCAAAAGGTAATGTCTTAGGTGTAACACCATCTTTATCTCTTAATTTATAACCATTATTATTAATAGCTACAGGAAGGATTTTAATAAGTTCTTTACCTGCATCTTTATCAAATACTTTGTTTGAGGTCCCTCTCTGATTATATAACTGTAGATCCCTTTTAATAGCTTCCCATAAAGCATCTCTATCTGTTATTCCATAAGCATTATCATTATTTAAGAATATATTTAATATCCTATCTTTTGCAGATATTGTTTTAGATTTTATTTTACCATCTTCTTCTACAAATTTTGGTAATTTAGCCTCTTCATTCAACACATAATCTATATCAAATAAAAGCTCAATCTTATCTCCAGGTTTAAAATTACTTGGATCCATGAAAGGATGAATACTCTCCTCTAAATCTCTTCTCTCATCATTTACTTTCTCCCCACTCTCATTCTTAGTCCATTTAACACCCTGTGCTGCTATTTTAAGATTAATCTCACCATAAGTATGGTTTCCAGATATTCTCTTAATACCAGTCACCTCTATGCCATTATTCTTCTCTTTAATATTATTTATAAAATTATCATATCTAGCATTGATTACATCAAGTACAGCTTTAAAATTCTGATCTCCTGTTGTATTTTCATTATATGTTACAAAAATTTTACCATCAACTTCAATGGTATTTATTTGAAAATCTTCTGGATTTAAATTATATTTTTCAATAACACTTTCTAAAACAGCTTTATATGTACCTTGATCTCCAACACTTAAAGCTAAAAGATGATCGCTTAAAGATTCTTTTAATCTTTCCCTCTCATCTTCTAACTCCTCTATCATCTTAATTTGTGTAGCATTTAATTCCTTATCTCCTACATTACCAGATAATAGATCTCCTATAGTAGCTCTATCTTCTGGTAAACTTTTATTATCTTCTTCTGGTAATTCTCTAACAGGATCACCAATAGATGAAGATTGATAATTAAAACTTATATCTGGAAAAGTATTACCTGTAGCATCAGATGCAATATTTTTAACAGTATTTGAATCCACTTTATCACC
>CALAJP010000075.1 GCA_937922815.1 uncultured Saprospiraceae bacterium | reverse complement strand
TGAAAACTCTTGCAGTACCTTCAAAACGCAAACCTTCTTTTCCTGTTATTTTAGCCACAGAACCTTCTTTCGCTAAGTTTCCGTACAACATTTGTAAGTGACCAGAAGCTTTGATTGGATTATCAAAACCATGAATCACATCTTGACTGTCGTCTAAAGGCTTTATTTCAGCTAAGTTTTCTGCAATAGTTTTTCCTGTTACAGTCATACAAGAACCATCAATAAATCCATTATCTAATAATAATTTCATTACAGCAGGAACACCCCCAACTTTATGTAAATCTTCCATCAGTAATCAATGCTACTGAACTTCCTAATCCAACACCCATAATTGAAGAGGTAGGCTTCAACATTTCAGGCATACCAGGTCCACCTTTAGGGCCACAATAACGAATAACGATGACATCGCCAGGGTTAATTTCTTTTGATAAAATGGCATTATTTGCTGCCGGTTCGTTATTGAATACTCTTGCAGTACCTTCAAAACGCAAACCTTCTTTTCCTGTTATTTTAGCCACAGAACCTTCTTTTGCTAGGTTTCCGTACAACATTTGTAAATGCCCCGTTGGTTTGATTGGGTTATCAAAACCATGAATTACATCTTGACTATCGTCTAAAGGTTTTATTTCAGCTAAGTTTTCTGCAATGGTTTTTCCAGTTACGGTCATACAAGAACCATCAATAAATCCATTATCCAATAATAACTTCATTACCGCAGGAACTCCACCTACTTTATGTAAATCCTCCATTACGTATTTACCTGATGGTTTTAAATCCGCTAAGAATGGAGTTTTATCACTAATTCTTTGAAAATCTTTCAATGAAATATCTACATTCACTGCTTTTGCCATAGCTATCAAATGCATCACAGCGTTTGTAGAACCACCCAATATTGTAATTAAAGTAATCGCATTTTCAAAAGCAGCTTTAGTCAGAATATCTCTTGGTAAAATTTCTTTTTCCAAACAAGTTTTTATAGCTTCAGCAACTCTATCTGCTTCGTTTCTTTTTTGTTCACTTACCGCAGGATTAGACGAGTTGTAAGGTAAACTCAACCCTAATGCTTCGATAGCTGAAGCCATTGTATTAGCAGTGTACATACCTCCACAAGCTCCAGGACCAGGACAAGCACTTCTAACTACCTTTTTGAATTGTTTTTGGTCGATTTTTCCTGAAATCTTTTCACCCAATGCTTCGAAAGCACTAACTACATCCAATTTCTTGTCGTCCAAACAACCTGGCTTTATCGTACCACCATACATTAAGACAGCAGGTCTATTCAATCTTCCTAATGCCATCATAGCACCAGGCATATTTTTATCACAACCTACGACTGCCACTACTCCATCGTACCACTGTGCAGATGCTACCGTTTCGATAGAATCAGCGATAATATCCCTTGAAGGAAGCGAGAATTTCATCCCTTCTGTCCCCATAGAAATACCGTCAGAAACTCCGATAGTATGGAAAACCAATCCTATTAAGTCTTTCTTCTGGATTGCATTTTTGACATCATAAGCCAATCCATTCAAATGCATATTACATGGATTACCTTCCCAACCTGTTGAAGCCACCCCAATTTGAGGTTTTTTCAAATCTTCTTCCGTTAATCCAATTGCGTGTAACATCGCCTGTGCAGCTGGTTGTGAATCGTCTTGCGTCACATGTTTGCTATACTTGTTTAATTCTTTTGCCATTAACCAGTATTTATATAAAATGATGATTTTTAAATAACCTTAACTCAAAGGTAAAATTTTATGCAAGTTTACAGAAAAATTTAACAAAAAGAGATACGACACCAATCTATTCTCAAAAAAACATAACTCATTATTTATCATTATTTTACAACAAAAACAATACAATGCTCAACGATACTTTAAGTATATTTTTTTATAAAACACTATTTTTACCACGCTCCATTGATGATACAATAATAAAGTCAGTATTCTGTTTAAGTAATTATAAGCTAAATTGAATTAGAAAGAAAAATGTTAATAAAATTAACTTAATAGGGTAAAAAAATAGAATTATTGAAATTTTACTCCAAAAAAGTGTTAAAAAATTAACATATATTAAAAATAAATAATATTTTTACATTGCACACGACATAATTACATTCTCTTTTCACTTCTTAGACAAGCATGCTTTTCATTTAAAAAAGCTTTTTTAAGTTAGTGCATCTCTATGAGTTAAGCGATTCCTTACAGAAACTACTACTTTAATCATTAACCCCTACTGATTTCTTGAATCAGTTAATACCTCATGGAAATGCAACAGAACAACAACGCCCTTGACTACGGAACGATAGTTAGAAATTTAGAAAACGGAATAACTCTCAGAGGGGACTCCGACGAAGGAAAGCAGTTTATTATCTATCGAATAAATGACAAAAAAAGTGATAATATAATTAAAAGTCTTGTAAGCCAAGAAGCGGAAATAGAAGGCAGTGATAACAAACCTGACGCATTCGTTGATATTGAATTGGTTGCTTTTAATATTGCTAATAGAAAAATAGGTAGAAATGAAAAAGGCACAATGCAAATCATACTAGGAGGAGATGACAGTGATCCTGAAGTAGATAAAGCCCTTTGGGTTATCAATGCTGGCTTTGAAATGAAAGACCTATTTGACAAGGAGAAAAAAGGAAACAACCTTGGTATAGATGGAAAAATGGCATTTAAAAACAAACCTATCGAAATTAAAGACGGTATCGCTACTATCAGTTTCAACCTATTTACGAATAAAAACAATAATGTTTGGAGAAAAATATTCAGATTTAGTCAAAACTCCAATATCAAAAAGCTCACTTCTCTTATTGGACTACCTGGCGTTACACATGACATATTTAAAGTAGTCAATAATGTGGTTAATAAATTCAAAAAAGAGGATATTTTCAAATCTAAGCATTTCAAATTTGCACTCACCGAACGAGCGAAAAAAGCCTTGACTAATAATAACGAATCAACAAAAGTCGGCGTCCTTAACCCTGGTTTCTACCTGATGTTCAAAAAAGAGGATTACAGTAAATTTTCCGAAGGAAATGTATTAGTAGATATTACAACAGGAAAAATAGAACCTACTCTAGAGGACTCAGATGCTCCCGTTATAGATAATCCATTTGATGAATTAGACTACACTGTATTTAGAATAAACGCTAAAGAAACAAACCTTAAGAATAATTACAACGTTTTTGCTTAATTTTTAATCCTCGATCTACCATGAAACTTAATGCTTTACTTGTAGGAATCAATGCCTACATGCCACCCATAAATCCTTTATCTGGTTGTGTTAATGATGTTCAGAAAATTGAACAGTTTTTGATTAGTTATTGCGATGGAAATAATATTTCTATTGAGAATCGAAAGATAAATTGCCTAACTGATGACAACGCTACCAAAGCAGGAATTATTGAGGCTTTCGAAAATACTTTCAGCAAAATAACGAATGACGACATCTGTGTATTCTACTTTTCTGGTCACGGTTCCGAAATCACCGCCCCCAATGAGATATACGAACCAAGTGGAAAGCTTCAAACGCTTGTTTGCTTTGATTCTCGCAATCAAGAGCAAGCTGGTATGGATTTATTGGATAAGGAAATTTCTTACCTCATTCATCAAGCTACAAAAAACAACACTGCTCATTTTCTTGCCTTGTTTGATTCTTGTCACTCAGGTTCTGTCAATAGAGACACAGACAATAGTATTGTGCTTAAAATGAGTACCCCTAATAAGAATTGTTTATTGGCAAATGATATTTATGGTTTTGAAAGCTTTACAGAAAATGGAAACGGACTACGTGTAGCCCCAATAGGTTCTCATGTAGCCATTTCAGCTTGTCGTTCATATGAATCCGCCGTAGAAATGAATTTAGAAAACGATGAAAGAGGAGGTTTATTTACGAATGCGTTATTGGCAGCCTTGCGAAAATCAGATCTAGGAAAAATAAGATACAATGCTCTAATTTCTAGAATAAACAATCATGTTGCTAATAAATATTCGCTACAACATCCTGTAATTGATGCTCAAGGAGAAGCCAATATCGGAACTCCATTCTTAAAAGGGATTTTTCCAAGTAATCCTGATTTTGTTTTACAATATAGTCAAAACAATTGCCAATGGTTTATAGATAAAGGAAGTATTCAAGGTTTGAAAAAAAATACACTTATCCATGTGCAAACTGAAGAAGGTATTCAAGCGTTAGAAATCGAGGAACTCCAACCAAACAGAGTTATTATTGAACCTCAATCATGGATGAATACCGACTCTACTTATATCATAAGTAATATATCTTCAATGATTGAACCTATTAAAATAAACTACGACAAATCAGTAGAAGAAAATATAAAAAACACTATAAATGAACATCTAAATAATAATACAGACCAAAAAGAAGCATTATCATTTGTAGAAAGTGAATATGCAGACTACACCATAGAACAAAGAAATTCCGAAGAAAATCCTGTTCCTCATTTAGTTTTTAAAAGAAGACATTCTGGCGAAGAACTTTTTATGCCTTATCCTACTGATACGTTTGGCATTCGAAATTTCATGCTTAATTTATATAAAATTGCAAAGTTTAAGACCGTAAAATCCATTAATAACCCTAACTCCAAAATAGATATTCATCAGGATTTAAAAATAGAATTTCGTGAGGAGTTCATGAACAACGAGTCTAGAGAATTACCTATAGACGGAACTGCCACTTTTCATTTGAAAGGGTTAAATATTCAAAATGATGAATATCCTTATTTTTCTTTAAAAATAACAAATATTAATCAACACAAAACATATTACGTTAGTGGACTCTATATGGATTCTGACTATCAAATTACTGATAATTTTTTAAATAATAATGATCCATTAGGTCATAACCAATCTATAAATTTCACGAGCGGTAATCAAACAAAAGTATCATTAGAGGTAGCGGAAGATTACTTAAATATGGGCAAAAGCCATTTTGAACATTGCATCAAGATTTTCGTATCAAATCAACCCATAGACCTTACAGATCATAACCAGAATCCAATTAAAATAGACCCTAATGGTAATAATATGATGGCTGCAGGAAACCGATCTATTGAAGTTTCAGACTGGAATACAATCGATATAGATTTCAACATCCACTGCCCTCTTCCCGAAACGGCAATTACAGATGAAGAAACCTGTACCAAAATAAATGGATTAGAAATACAAACACCCATTGGAGTATCAGCCTCTGATGTACAATTATCTTCTAGTAATCAATATCAAAATATTTCCAAATCTGCCAATTATGGTCAAGATTATTTTTTACCTCCTTTGGGTAATGGCTTAAATATGGCTTCTGCTCATCTAGGAAACAGCAAAAGCACAGGAGATACAATTGATATTTTAGAATTAAAAAACCTAGAAGGAGCTGATAATGTTAACGGGGAAAACCCTATCAAATTAATGACCCAATCAATAGTTCAAAACAACGAAACACTGATAGCTTTTGAATACGATGCTGAAAATCAAACCTATTTGCCCGTAGGCTTATCTAATGAAAATGGAAACTTAGAAATTTTTCATTTACACCAAAAACAAAGTGCTACTCTCACGAAAGGTTTAGGAACATCTATTAAAATATTCATCAAAAAAATATGGTCTGACTTCAAAGGTATACCTACTGCATACGAGCATTTTTCTTTGATAACATCTACACAACAAAATAAAGATGTAGATAACATTAAAAGTGCTATTGATAGGGCAAATAAAGTTATTATTTTTATTCATGGTATTATCGGAGATTCTAAAGACCAAACGAACTTTATTCAATCATCGTTCCCAAATCAAATAACCCAGTCAGAAACTTGTTTTCTTACTTATGACTATGATTCTTTAGGAGTTTCTATTCCAGAAAATGCACAAAGACTTAGAACGAAATTAGAGGAACTTGAAATTACTGACGACAAAGATGTAATCATGGTTGCTCATTCTATGGGAGGATTGGTGAGTAGGTATTTTATTGAAAATGAAGGTGGAAATGAAATAATCAATCATTTAATTATGTGTGGAACTCCTAACTTAGGTTCTCCATATCCAGGCTTAGTTGGAATTGGATTTTCAGCACTTAGTTATGGAATTAATTTTGCAATGCCGGGAATCGCCCAAAAGGCAATTGATATTATTTCATTACTTATTA
>CALAJP010000074.1 GCA_937922815.1 uncultured Saprospiraceae bacterium | reverse complement strand
TAAGATTGTAGTTTTTTTCATTCAGCGTTTTGTTTGTCAATATTATGCACAACGGTCTAGTGTATGATTTCGTTGCGTGTTTAAGCATTAAAGTTAGCAAATAATCACAGATAGAAAATTCCAGCGGAATTTTCGTAAGTAGGCTAGGTCTAGCCATTAATTATACACGGTGTTACCTGCTGGCTTTTTGTCGGAAGCCAAAATATCCTGCAATCAATGAGATTAAAATCAGTATTCCATCTATTGTCCAAAAGACCCACTTAAATTCTCTTTCAATTAATAATTCATAAGTCGGTCCAGGCATACTGTCTTCGTAAATTATTATATTAAATTTGTTGAGACTAGAATTTCTATTTTCTAATTCTAAATTTAGCTTATATGTAGCTCCAGATTTACTTACAAAGCGATTATTTCTGTTTCCATATAATTCTACTAGTTTACCATTTCGTAGAACTTCAAGTTTCTTTTTAATAGGAAGTAAAGAATCTTTAGTATTCTCGAAATTAAATACAATTCGGTAAGCCGATTCAAAATCAGTTTCAAAGTCTTCAGAGACACTAATTTCATTTTTAAAGGAATAGTTTTTATCTAAAGCAGTAAATGTTTTTTTTGTTTTATCTGGAATTAAATTAATTGTAAAATGAATGGCAAATATTCCAAATATGATTGATATTACTTTCAAGGAATTTTTTGTCATTTGAGTGATTTTTTTAGCTTGCAGGTAACGTATTTGTGTATGGCTCGTTGCGTGCAAATTAGCGATTATTTTTCGGTTGAACCTCAAGCCAGATTTTTAAATTTTACTATTTATCTTTTTGTTGGAAGTCGTCAAATTTAAAAATTTGGCGACTTACCAAATATGCCTTAAGTTCGATTAAGCAACTGAACAGCAATGAGCTATACACGTTGTTGCCATTTCGTTGTTTTTAGAGTTCGTTATTTAATCTGATTTAACAATACTTTAGCTTGTTCAAAACCTGCATCCAATGCTAAATTCAGATATTTTTTTGCATTATCAATTTCTTTTAGTCGAATGTAGCAATAACCGATTTTAAAAGCGTATTTCGCATTTTGAGTATTTCCGACAAACATTACTTTGTAATCTTCTAAAGCTGAATAAAAATTCTCTTGCTTCATGTGATAGTCGCCTCTTTTTTCGAATGCGTGAGTTGGATATAATTCACAAGATTCATTCAAGTCAGTTAAGGCTTTTACGTTGTCATTATTGTCAAAATGAATTCTTGACCTAACTTCTAAATACAATGCTTTCCACTCATCATCGTTCTCGATGCTAATAGCCTTGTTTATATCTACAAGTCCTAAATCGGTTTTCCTTAAAGTATTGTAGCAAAGTGCTCTATCTGCAAAAACTTTTGATTTTTTGTACCCAAGGTTTATTGCTTTTGTAAATTCGATAATTGCTTCTTCAAATTTTTTATTCTTTTTAAGAAAAGCACCTCTGTTAAATGCCACTTCTGGATTATCTTTAGATTCTGTAAATTCCACAAAGTCATCAATTGAAAACTTAATTTGATGCTTATTCTTTTCGTCCATATTTTTAATCTATCTGAATTTTTATTTTGATGACTCGAGTTTTGTGGTTATTAATCCATTTTCAAAACATCTTCTCCGTCTTTTCTAAATACAGAACCTGTTCGTCTATATTTCATTTTCTTTCCGTCTACACACAAGACATAAACGGCATTTCCGAGTTGTTCAGAAAGTCCCAAAAGAATGATTTTATTTTCGGCAACTCCCAAGTCAACCGAGATATGTTTTTTTAAATCATCTACTCTTGTTCCCATTTTCTTCCAAGCACCACTTTTATTCCATTTAGGTTCTTTAAATCCATCTTCAACTACGCAAGCGTTTGTCGGTTTGGTTTCAGGGTTTAGATATTCCCAAGTTTTGTCGTCTTTCAACAGAACCTTTTTTCCGTCTTCAGTAGTGGCGATTCTGGTCTGTCCAAATGACAATGATGTAATCAAAAGTAGATTGATAAAAATTAGTTTTTTCATAATTAATTCGGTTTGAGTTTGAGTGAGCCACAATGAATGGCAACGTGTTTGTGTATAATTTCGTTGCGTGTTTCGGTACTAAGTTAGCAAATAAAAGCCGAATAGAATATCAGCGAGGATTTTCGTAACTAGGCGAGTACTAGCAATGAATTATACACGGTGTTAACTGCTGGTTTTGTTTTGCAAACTAATTTTGATTCTCTTTCATTGTCTTTCTTACCTCATCGTACCGGAATGTGATGTGATGTTTATTAACATTTAATATTGTATCCTTTTCTTTGTCTAATTTTCCATAGACAAAGGCGTATAAACCGAAATTTTCAGGTATATTATCTGTTCTAAAATCACTAAAAGCTTTTTCAAATAAAGAGTTATACTTTTTTTTGATTCTAGATAGTAGTGTTTTACTAATAACCTTTTTATCTATTTTTATTGAATAGTTCTCATACTTTCCAGAAACGTTATCTATATCTTTAAAGCCTAATAAAGTTAAATAAACGCTATTATCATATTTATTGAATATATCTTGGTTTTTATCGGAAAGCATTATTTTTCCATAAAAAATTCTTTGATTATTTAATTTTGATGGATTTGTATTTTGTTTTATTTTTTTAAAAAAATACTGATATTCAATTCTATTGTTTCCTATTTCTATTTCTACGTCTCGATTATAAGGAAACCCAAGATACCAATCTACGATTCTATCAATACTTTGAACTTTATTTTTTCTGTTAAACCTTATGTTTTCTGTATCAAATTCATATAATTTCATTAATTCTCCACGACCTGTTAATCCTTCATCATCATTATTATTTTCTTCTAATTGATCTTTATTTCCATCTAGGTCAATTTTCTCTTCAATCTTGAAAACAGAAGGATATCCAATTTTATTAATCTGCGTGTTTGTTAGTTTTTGATTTTGACCTTTTTGATATAACTCGTTTAAAATTGCAAATTCACATTCTTTAATATGTTCTTGATTTCTATATTTTTTAAAATGAGGGCGTATTTTGCTGTTTTTTTTTAAACTGGAAGGTGCCATTCTAATAGAACATTTTTTGTCTACACAAACAAAAACTAAATCATTATAATCAGGATAAAACTGCAATATTTCATCCGCGAAGACAATTGTATCAGTATTTTCTATTCTGGCTTTGTTCATATTAAATCAATCGTTTGAAATTTTGTTTTCACTTGCAGTTAACGTGTTTGTGTATGGTTAGTGGCGTATTTAGACACCTAAGTTAGTAAATAAAACACAGATAGGAAATTCCAACGGAATTTTCGTAAGTAGGCGAGAACTAGCCATTAATTATACATGTTGTTGGCATTAGTTGTTTTTCGGCATGTATTTACTGTGGTCGGAGGGTTCGAAGTCCTTTTTTATTTTGTTATCCTTTTTTAAACTCTCTATAATTTTTTTTGAATCAGTCGATTTTTTGTTAACTAATTCTATTTTATCCAATCTATATTTGGATTTTTTTTCATTTCTGAATTCTGTTTTTTCTTCTGTTTTCTGTTTAACTTCTTTTTCTTTTCGGTTATTTAGGTCATTTTTTTGCTTTCTAAACGATTTGATGCGAGAATATGCGATTATTAGTCCAACAAGCAAAAGTCCTAACCCTATATACAAAGTGGATGAACTTCTTTCATATTCTCTTATACTGTTGAGTTCTTCGTTTGGATTAATGGCATTTTCACTAGGATCGGACGATAGATATGTAACTTCCATTTGTGGTTTTCCCGGTGGTTCTTTAAGTGATTTAGTACCTGAATATTCTTGACCATTGACTGAAAAACTATACTCAATTTCGTAAAGCTTAATTGGTAGTCCAGCTATTTTAATAGTAGTTTCTTTATATTGAGACGCTAGATTTGCGGTCGCAGTCTGACCTTCTGAAATTAATTTTTCATATTTCGCTTTGGTTTCTGCTCCATTATTACCAAAGTAATCTCGAGTAAACTGTATTCCAATAACGATTAGAATTAATGGTAAAAGTAATCCGATTATTTTTTTCATTGTAAGTATGCTTTTTTCTGTTAATTTTATTCTTTTCCATAGCAAAGTTATTAGGAATAGAATAACGGTTTATTTATTTTTTTTTGTAATTAATGCCAACGCTTAGGCTATTGTTAGTTGCGTTGGTTAAGC
>CALAJP010000073.1 GCA_937922815.1 uncultured Saprospiraceae bacterium | reverse complement strand
TAATTGTAGATAATGACTTCATGTTACTTTGTTTTTTTGTTATGATATAAATATAAGACCCTACAATACCCTTTCCATTACCTATTTTCGCTTTTGGTGACCGAACTACTTTTTTACATTATACTTTACACCCATTTATTACATTACCAAAACCAATTTTATATATATCCATAAGCCTACAAAAAACTACTTAAAAACGATTTCTCGTGACAAAAAAAAATCAATTTGGGGCATAAAAAAAGAGAATGAAACTTAATTCATTCTCTTTTTCATTATTCTAAAGTTATTAGATATTAAATCTTTTGTAAAACTACTTCCTCAATTTCATCTCCATTCTCAAACTTTAAAAAATACTGTCCTGCCGAAAAAGATTTCAAACTTAATACGAATTCATTAGCATCTTTTTCTGCAATTATCCAATCATTCTCTATCACTTCTCCTTGAGCATTTAATAAAGTATATTCAAATTCCAAATCCTTAGTACAAGTGTATTCTACTTTAATAAGGTCCTCAACTTCAAAATCTGAAATTTTCTCAAGAACTATATCATTACTTAATGTTCTGTTTTGTTCATATACAGTAGAATAACTAACATCTCCAGATGAGCTGACTAATTTGAGTCTGTAAAAATTATTTCCTTTAATAGCCTTCACATCTAAAAAAGAGTACGAATTACCGATAAATTCACTTCCTTCGGATTGTATTTTTTCTCCAACTTGAGTAAATACTTTACCGTCAATAGATCTTTCGACAACAAAATAATTTGTGTTTTTTTCTTGGCTGGTTTCCCATTCCAAATAGTTTCCTATTTGTAATGCAAAGGTTTCATTCACTTGTATTCCTTTCTTGAATACAACCATTGCAGATGTGGCAAATCCTTGATAGGAAAACAATGCTAGAAGAATTAATGTGGTTAATGATTTCATTATATAGTTTTTTAATATAGGGTAATATATCGATAATCAGAGCACATTTTATACCAAAAAACATAAACGAGCAGTCTTTAACAAAAAATAGATTCTATTTTTCTATAATATTTTGTATCCTATTTAGCAACTTTATAAGTTTAGATTCCATTAATGAATAATTTTCTCTTTTTGGAGAAATATAAATAATCATCAAATGTACTTGTTGCTCTGGAGAAATGGCTTTAATTAGGATTTCTTTATTCAAACGGAAGATTTCTCGCATTTGTCTTTTGATACGAATTCTATCCACTGCTTTTCTTATTTTTTTCTTAGGCACAGTAAAGCCTACTAATGAAGGTTCGGAGGAACTGTTAGATGAGGGGCTCGCTATCATTCGATAACGAATAACAAAAGGGAAAGATTTTTCGGTAAACGAATGAAGCGAGAAAAGAGCTTTTATATCTTTTTCTCGCTTCAATATTTCTTTTTTTTTCAAACCAAAGGTTGACAAAACAAGAGAAGGTATTTAATTACTTAAGACGTTTTTCGTCAGAAACTGTTAATTTCGCACGTCCTTTAGCTCTTCTTCTAGCTAATAATTTTCTTCCTTCTTTGGTTTGCATTCTAGAACGAAAACCATGTTTATTACTTCTTTTCCTCCTAGATGGTTGATATGTCCTTTTCATGATATTATATTTTAAAGACCGTTTATCAGATTTAAAAAATTAAGTTAGTGTCGGACATTCAACGCTAAAACATCATTGATAATATCCTATTTTGATAACGAGGTACAAAAATACTATTCTTTTTGAAAAATAGCTACTAAATACAGTTTTTTTTGTCTCTCTTTTTTCAATCAATCAAAAAATTAGCCGTTCATCGACATCATTAGTTCTTCGTTATTAGATGAATTTCTCATCTGAGATAATATAAATTGCATAGCTTCATCTGGCTTCATGTCCGATAAATGTCTACGCATAATTATCATACGCTTCATAATATCTTTATCCAACAATAGGTCGTCTCTACGAGTACTTGATTTAGTTAAATCTACTGAAGGGTAAATTCGTTTATTGGCTAATGAACGATCCAATTGTAACTCCATATTACCTGTACCTTTAAATTCTTCAAAGATAACACCATCCATTTTAGAGCCTGTATCTATCAACGCAGTAGCTAAAATAGTTAAGGAACCTCCATTTTCGATATTTCTAGCTGCACCGAAGAATTTTTTAGGTTTGTGTAATGCATTTGCTTCCACACCACCCGATAATACTTTACCTGAAGCTGGTGCTACTGTATTGTATGCTCTTGCCAAACGAGTTATTGAATCCAACAATACGACTACATCATGCCCACATTCGACCATTCTTTTAGCTTTTTCGAGTACAATACCTGCTACTCTAACGTGGTTATCCGCAGGTTCGTCAAAGGTAGAAGCTACTACTTCTGCTTTTACAGAACGTTTCATATCTGTAACCTCCTCAGGTCTCTCATCAACCAATAATACAATTAAGTAACATTCAGGATGATTTTGAGCAATTGCATTGGCAATATCTTTCAATAAAAACGTTTTACCTGTCTTAGGTTGGGCAACAATCAAACCTCTTTGTCCTTTCCCTATAGGAGAGAACAGATCAATAATTCGATTACTGTAATCTCTTCCGTTAGGAGAACAAGTTAACTTGAATTTTTCTTCGGGGAATAATGGCGTTAGGTAATCAAAAGGCACTCGTTCTCTAATATCTTGTGGCATTAAACCATTGATTAAAGAAACTTTTAATAGTGCGAAATATTTTTCACCTTCTTTGGGAGGACGGATTGCACCTTTTACGGTATCTCCTGTTTTTAATCCAAAAAGTTTGATTTGCGATGGAGATACATAAATATCATCCGGAGATGTTAAATAGTTATAATCCGAAGACCTTAAAAAACCATAACCATCTGGCATCATTTCTAAAATGCCTTCGCCTTCAATCATGCCATCTAAATCAATATCAAAGCCTGATTTATCAACTTGACGGTCGTCCCTTCTATCTCTATTATTGTATCTATTATCTTTATTGTTGTCGTTTCTATTATTGCGTCTATTATCATTTCTATCTCTCCTGTCGTTTCTTCCTCTTCGATCGCCCCTATCATTGTTTCTATCTCCTCTCTCGTTATTTCGCTCACCTCTATCATTCCTTTCTCTTCTATCTCCTCGTTCGTTCTTGTTATTTTTTCTTTCTTGACGCTCTACCCCCTCCTCTTTCTCTGTTTCTTGGATTTCTGTTTTCTCCTCTTCCTCTACTTCTTGAATAGGCTCTGATGTAGGGTTTTTAGCTTCAACTACTACATCTTCAGTTTTAGGTGCTGCTTCTATAGGAGTTTCTGCTTCTTTTTTAGGTTTATCTACCTTAACCTTTTTAGGTCTGATGGTTCTTTTCGATTTAGACTTTGGCTTATCTTCTTTAGATGCTGCTTTGTCCGAGTCCTCGTTTGAAGAGTTTTTCAAGGCTTGTTCATCTAAAATGCGATAGATTAAATCTTGTTTATTCAATTTACTAACCCCTTTTATGGAAAGAGTATCTGCGAGTTCTTTCAACTCGGGGACTAACATGTCATTTAATTGAAGTATGTCAAACATAATGCTATATGGATGGTTATATGAATATTTGTGGCTACCGTGATTGGTTCTTGGAAATTATTTACTTTGATTTTTTTTGGTAAAACTTAATTCCTAAAACTTAAAATGGGAGTAATTATAATCCACTTTAATATTAAAACATCATTTTTAGATGTTTCATTCTACAAAAATTAACAAGAAATATTTACCAAAAGAATACTAGAAAACAAATTCTAAATCGAATAAAAATGAAATTTTACACCAAAAAATTAACTGGGAAATATTCAAATGAGATAAAACTAAGGAATTTGTTATTCTTGAATATGAAATAAAAATTCAGGTCTGTTTACAAAACCTTCGGCAAAAATACATATTATTTTAAATATCAAACACTATCTTTGCAAAAAAGATGCATTTTTTTTAATTTTTTTTGTTTAAAACAATATTTATGCTCCAAATTTCAGCACTTCGATTTAATAAAGATGAAGCTAAAGCAGCTCTTTCTAAAAGAGGCTTATCTAATGAAAAACTATCTATAATAGATAAAATCATTGAATTAGATGACGAAAGAAAGGATACTCAGACAAAATCCGATAAGTTAAAGTCAGAAATCAACACCTTGTCCAAAGAGATTGGAGGATTGATGAAAAAAGGAGACAAAGAAGGAGCTGAACAGCTAAAGGAAACCGTAGCTCAAACAAAAGAAAAATCCGAGGCTTACAATGAAAAAGCTAAAACATTAGAGGCTAAACTATTAGACCTAATTCTTCAACTCCCTAACATTCCTCACGAATCTGTTCCTGCAGGGGTTACTGAAGATGACAATGAAGTCTATCAAGATGCCAAAGACCCATTGCCTGTTTTGCCCGAATCGGCTCAACCACACTGGGAGTTGGCTAAGAAATACGAAATTTTCAGTTTAGAATTGGGTGTAAAAATAGCAGGAGGAGGCTTTCCTGTATTTACAGGTAAGGGAGCGAGATTACAACGAGGTTTAATTAATTTCTTTCTTGATCAAGCTAGAGATGCTGGTTACAAAGAGTTTGTACCTCCTTTGATGGTAAATGAAGCCACTGCTTATGGAACAGGGCAACTACCTGACAAAGAAGGGCAAATGTATTATATTGAAAGAGATAACTTATACATGATTCCGACAGCAGAGGTGCCTCTAACGAATATTTATAGAGACGAAATCGTAAAAGAACAAGATTTGCCATTAAAACTAACAGGCTTTACACCGTGTTTTAGAAGAGAGGCAGGTTCTTACGGAGCTCACGTTCGTGGATTAAATAGGGTTCATCAATTTGACAAAGTAGAGATTGTTCAAATTGTAGATCCTGAAAAATCTCATGATGTATTAATGGAAATGGTTGCTCATACCGAATCTATTCTGCAAAAGTTAAATCTTCCTTATCGAATTTTAAGACTTTGTGGAGGTGATTTAGGGTTTACGTCAGTATTAACTTATGATTTTGAAGTGTACTCTGCGGCTCAAAAACGTTGGTTAGAGGTGAGTTCTGTTTCTAACTTCGAAACATTCCAGTCTAATCGTATGAAAATTCGCTTCAAAAAAGAAAAAGGTAAACCGCAATTGACTCATACGCTTAATGGTAGTGCGTTGGCTTTACCACGTATCATGGCTGCGATTATTGAAAATAACCAAACCGAAAAAGGTATTGAAATGCCTGACATTTTGAAACCATATCTTGGATTTGATATTTTGGATTAAAAAAAAAGCCCTGATTAAAGTTTAATCAGGGCTTTTTTTAAAAAATTTCATTTTTAAGATTATCCAACCTTAATTCTAATTCTTCACGAGTAATATAATGAGCTTCTTTGTTTTCCAAATAAATAATCTTTCCAGGGAAATCATCTATTAGTTCGTAGGCATGTGTCGAAAAGATAACAATATTTTTTTGTTCTTCGTGATGATCCCTAATTAGTTTAAAAATAGACCGAGAAGATTTAGGGTCTAAATTCCCCGTTGGCTCATCCGCTAAAATTACATCTGGCTGATGCATAATGGCTCTCGCAACGGCCACTCTTTGTTGCTCTCCTCCCGAAAGTTCGTGGGGATACCTATCTTTCAACCCTCGCAACCCTACGGTATAAAGAACTTCTAATATTTTTTGATTAATTAATTCATCTCTTTCCCAACCAATGGCTTCTAAAACGAATCTTAAATTTTCGTATACTGTTTGATCTGCCAATAATTTAAAATCTTGAAAAATAACCCCTAATCTCCTTCTTAGAAAGGGAATTTGTTTATAAGATAGCTTGTTCATATCAAAATCCAATACAGACAAATCTCCAGAAAGAGGTTCTAAATCGGCATAAAGAGATCGCAAAAATGTAGATTTGCCTGCTCCTGACCGCCCCAAAAGATATACCCAATCTCCTGGTTCGATTTCCAAATCTATATTTTTTAACAAAATAGATTCTTTAACCCCCAAATTCAACTGATTCATTTTCACCATCCGTAAACCACATTTAATTTAGTACAAAATAATAATCTTTTTAGAAAGAAAGGTTTTCGTTAATTATAATTCACAATTGATTACTAAAAATAAATTGAGTAGCGTCAAAAATTGCACAACTATAACAAAATTCTAACAGTAATCTATGTACTTTTGTGTTTTCAAAATAAAAGCTATTTAATAATACTCATTTTTGGCTTTGTTGTTTGATAATTTAGAACCGAAATCAATCAAAACCACAGAATTATGAAAAAAATCCACATTCTTGCCATAATCATGCTATGTCTTGCTGGTTTTTTATTTGTTAGTACTACCAAAGGCTTAACAACATATGGCAGTTTTGCTGATGCTAAAAAATCAACAGGTGTAATTAAACTTGTAGGACAGTTGGCAAAAGATAAACCCATGAGCTATAACCCTACAGTTGACCCTAACTACTTTTCTTTCTTTCTAAAAGATCAAGAAGGAATACAGAAAAAAGTTGTTATAAATCGCCCAAAACCTCAAGATTTCGAAAGAGCAGAACAAATTGTTTTAACGGGACAGATAGAAAAAGATGACGTATTCTATGCTTCTGATATCCTAACCAAATGCCCATCTAAATATAAAGATGAAGAGTTGCAATTGCGAGAACAGAAAGGTTAATCATTACTTGATACTGGCAGATAAATACTACTAACACGAACTAAATCTATGGATACCATTACTTATATTGGAGAACATCTTTTGCCTGGTCAGATAGGACATACGGCTGTAATTATTGCATTGGTCAGTGCACTATTTACCTGTTTTTCTTATTTCCAATCCAATCAAACCAGAAATATAGATCATAAAGAATCATTTTCGTGGAAAATTTTAGGTAAGCTAGGTTTTTTGGTTCATGGTATTTCTGTTTTTACCATCATCATTACTACTTTTTATATTCTTATCAATAAACATTATGAATACAGCTATGCTCAAGCTCACGTTTCAGATGATTTAGCTTTTCAGTATATATTTTCTGCTTTTTGGGAAGGACAAGAGGGTAGTTTTTTATTGTGGATGTTTTGGAATATTCTTTTAGGATTCGTTTTAATGATGCGTAGCAAACAATTTGAAGCGCCTGTATTGTTTACAATTTCGCTGCTTCAATTGATTCTTACGACCATGATTCTTGGGATTTATGTTGGTGAAGAAACCAAAATCGGCTCAAGCATTTTCACTCTTTTACGTGAAGTCATGGCTGCTCCTGTGTTTCAAAAAGCGGATTATGTCGAACTATTGGAAGGAAGTGGGCTAAATCCGTTACTTCAAAATTATTGGATGACGATTCATCCTCCTACCCTATTCTTAGGATTTGCATCAACAGTTGTACCTTTTGCTTTTGCAATTGCAGGCTTATGGAATAATGAACATAAAGAATGGTTGACTCCTGCCTTCAAATGGGGTTTATTTTCAGCATTTTTCTTAGGGACGGGAATTTTAATGGGTAGTGCATGGGCATACGAAGCATTAAGTTTTGGAGGATATTGGGCTTGGGACCCTGTTGAGAACACTTCTTTTGTGCCATGGGTTATTTTAGTAGGTGCCATTCATGCCAATTTAGTAGCTAAGAAAACAGGATATTCGATTCGTGCCAGCTACATATTTTATTTTCTGAGTTTTATTTTAGTGATATATTCTACGGTATTGACTCGATCAGGCTGGTTGGGAGATACATCCGTACATGCATTTACGGAGTTAGGCTTAGAGACTCAATTGGTAATTCTTTTAGCGACATTTATTTTATTTCCTTTTGGATTATTTATCTATCGTTTCAAAAATATTCCAAACCCTAAAAAAGAAGAAAGCATTTCTTCAAAGGAATTTTGGATGTTTGTAGGAACAGTTGTATTCCTTTTTTCAAGTATTCTTATTTTATATTCAACCTCATTACCACTAATCAATAAAATAGTAAAATATTTTAATGAGGACTATATAGGCAGAGCGATTTCCGACCCCATTGAACATTATAATCGTTATCAAATATGGGTCGCAATTCTCATTGGAATATTATCTGGTTTTGCTCAATTATTAAGGTATAGAGAAAAAAATGGTAATAGCTATTTAAAAAAGATGGCAAAGCCGTTCGGAGTCATCTTTGCCATAAGTTTATTATTCACTTTTTTAATCAATTTATGGATACAAAATCCAACTTGGCAACATCATTTATTATTATTCGCATCTACTTTCACCATAATTTCAAATCTCTATTTCATATTTAGTTTAGATAAAGAGAAGTTAAACTCCTTAGCAGGCGTGGTCGCACATATCGGTTTTGCTGTTATGATGATAGGAATAATGAGTAGTGGTTTGAATAAGAAATACATTTCAAGCAACCCTCAAGCTCAACGTAATTTATTACCTGACAATCTATTAGGAACAAATGCTCTATTATTTGAAAATAGCCCTCTTTTCCTTCAAGGTTATGAAGTTACTTACCTTAAAGATACTTTAAGAGGAAACATGAGAGACTTTTTAATATCTTATAAAGAAATCGACATTGAAAGTTCTGAAGTTATAGATTCGTTCGTTTTAACCCCTAATATTCAATACGATAACAAATTTACAAACGTAGCGGCTTACAACCCTTCTACTAAAAGGTATTGGAATAAAGATATTTTTACGCATATTAATCTTCCTCCTAGCAAAACCAATATCGAAAGTGCTCAAGCAGAAGAAGATTCTTTGAATTATAAAAGTTATCAAATCCCTATAAATGAAACATTAACAATTCTTGATACAACGCGAGACGAATTTGGTGAAACCATAAAGAAATTAAACTTTAATATAGCAGGGCTGAACATGCCGCCTAAAAGTAAGGAATATACTCCTCAAGATGGAGATATTGCGATTGGCGTAGATGTAGCTGTTCAAGGAGCAAACAAAAAGAAAAAACATAACGAAGAAGCTATTGTTATTGTAAGAGACGGTATGGTTTTTCACAAGAATGCTTCTATTCCTAACCTTGCCATGAAAATAAAATTGAATGAAAAAATATTAGATGATATTTTAACTCCTGATGATAAAATAAAATATCAACAGATTCGTATGAAATCGGGGCAAGAAGCTAATATTAATGGCTACGTTATAACATTTGATGGATTTAATAAAAAGCCCAACCATAAGGATTTAAAATTAGAGCCTAATGACATTGCCGTTAGTGCTAAATTAAGGATTACTTCTCCAGAAGGTAGGATTAATTTATTAGAACCCGTATATTTGATCCGTAATAACCAATCTTTTAACCTTAAGGATTTCAAAATCACAGAAGGAATACACACCAAGCTCAAAACAATCCTTCCTGAGAAAGGAGAAGTTGTACTTGAGATAGGGGTAACTCCAAAGCCAAATACAGTTTTATTAGAAGTAGCAACTAATGCATACCGTAATGATTATATCATTTTGGAAGCAATAGAACTACCTGGTATAAATCTTTTTTGGATAGGTTCCGTTTTAATGCTTATAGGTTTTTTGATAGGTTTAGTTTTGAGGATGATAAAGAAAAGAAATGAATCATATGCGTGGAGATAATATTACTATTAACATCATTGGTGCAGGAAACTTAGGTTTCCACTTGGCCAAAATACTTGGAGATGCTCCCAATGTGAAAGTTAATGGCATTTATTCAAGAGAATTAAAGAATGCTTTAGCCGCTGCTGCATATTGTGAGGCAAAAGCTTTCGATAAGTTAGAAGATTTTCCAACCTCAGAGTTAGTCATTGTCGCTGTTCCTGATAATGAAATCACTAACACAGTAGAAGAGTTAAGTAAGTTAAACAACGAACATAACCCATTAGTTGTTCATACTGCGGGTGTTATGTCTTCTGAGGTAATTGCACCGTTTTACAAACGATACGGTACCTTTTATCCCTTGCAAACATTCACAAAAACAAAGCCTGTAGAGTGGAATAAAATTCCTCTATGTATAGATGCTTCTAATAATGAAGATAAA
The DNA here is from genome assembly GCA_937922815.1 of uncultured Saprospiraceae bacterium. Lineage (GTDB taxonomy): Bacteria > Bacteroidota > Bacteroidia > Chitinophagales > Saprospiraceae > CALAJP01. Next base: position 18,003 of record CALAJP010000073.1, on the reverse strand, counting down.
GAATTACTAAAGGCTGTAGGTTCTAGAATTAGTAGAACATTATACGAATTAAGTGATAAACAAAGAGAGCATTTACATGTCTGTGCTGTTTTAGCGAATAATTTTGTCAATCATCTTTACAATTTAACTTTTGATCATTGTAAAGAAATTGAAATTGACCCGTCTATCTTATACCCTCTGATTCAATTAACAACCAAAAAGGCAATTGAAAATGGACCTCATGTTTCTCAAACAGGACCAGCCGTAAGAGGAGATAGCCAAAGCATCGAAAAACATCTTCAATTGATTAGTGATAATGCTGAATTAACAGATATTTATAAGCTTTTTACTGATTTAATTATCAAAAAACATACAACATAATGAGAATTTTAGGAGAAATAAGCCACCCATCTCTCAAAATTTCTGTTTTAGAAATGAATAACCGATTTTCGATAAAATTTGAAAACGGCAAATATGAGCAAGTTTATAAAATTCGTCAAGATGATAGGTTTAAATCTATCGCTGATTTTGAAAAATTAGTTGACTCCACTTATTTAGATGAAGTACAACAAACCTTTACCAATATGCATAATACGCAACTCAAGGTATTGGAACGAAATCTGACTCAGAAAGAATTCCCTTTTCCGAATATTATTTAAGGTATTTAAAAAGAATAAAAAAAATCCACTTACGAATTTCTTCATAAGTGGATTTTTTATATCCAGTAAGATTAAAAATCTTAGTAATTAGTAATATTCAAAGATTTCAAAGTCTCTTTGTCTAATTGACCAATTGGAAGACCTTTCTCTTTTTGGTATTTAACTAAAGCTTCTTTAGTGTCAGTACCAAAAACGTTATCTACTCCGTGAGGTCCAACATCGTATCCTCTTTCGATTAATGCTCTTTGAACTTGAGTAATTAAAGAAGTAGTGATTTTGTTACCACAAACAACCTCTCTCCATTCAGTAAATCCACCAGGTCTAACCAATCTTCTTTTAGTGATAGTTTGGTATTCAGCAGGAACTTCGATAGTTCTTGTAGAAGCAGGCGTTTTTACTTTTTTAGTTTTAGAAGTACCGTACTCAGCAGGAATAACTTCTTCTCTTACAGAAGCAGGAGTTTTCACAACTCTTCTTGTAATTGATTTGTATTCAGCAGGAATAACTTCTTCTCTTGTAGAAGCAGGAGTTTTTACAACTCTTCTTTTTCTTGAACCGTACTCAGCAGGAATCTCGATAGAACGAGAACAGTCAGTACCGTTATCAGCATATCCAGAAGGACATCCTACTCTTACTTTACGAGAAACGCTTTTGAATCTAGCTGGAGTTTCTACCAAACACCAAACTAAACAGTCGTTAGGGTCAGCAGATAAACAGTTTTTGTCAGCTTTTTTCTTAACCCACTTAGTTGAAGCAGGAGCCGTTTCGATTTGCTCTGTTTGAGTTTCATAAATAGCATTAGCTGTTTCAATTCTTGAAGAAGCTTCAGCAATAAGGTACTGCTCAGAAACTGTTTCATACTCAGCTGGGATAGAAATTAATCTTTTCGTTTCAGCTTTGATAAGAATTTGTTCAGATACTGTTTCATATTCAGCAGGAACAGGAATCAATTTTCTTGATTCAGCTTTAACCATTACATTTTCTGTAAGAGTTTCATAAGTTGCAGGAACCACCTCAGTTCTCACTGATGCAGGTTTAACCAAAATTTGCTCAGTAATTGATTCGTACTCTTCAGGTATCAAACATTTAGCATAACATTTACCTGGATCAGCGTTAGGAATATCGCCAGGTTGAGCCATTGCTACTGTACCAAAAAGCATTGCTACGAATACAAATAGTAAATTTGATTTTTTCATAGTTGGAATAAAGTTAGTGTTTAAATAATTTCAAAAATGTGTGTATGTTATAAATATTTTGCATAAAATTAAGATAATTAGTTGAATATAGAACGAGTATAACATATATATAACTTTTTAGTAATTTTTTGGGACTCGTTTTTATTCTCCCATTTTGAGTAAGGAACTACCTCACCTTGTTTTGTCAACACTTTTATTTCGGCTTCGTCAGTAGAGTATTCAACTTTACATTCTTCGCCATTGATAAGTAAGTATTTATGTGCATCGGGGATTAAAGGATATTTAGACTTTATTATTCGACGTACTTTTTCTATTTTGTCACTAATATCTATATAATTTGTCCACTCTATCTTAAATAATTCTCTATTCAGAAGCCCTTTAGCTAATAGTTGTGCTATTTTGTCTTTAGAGTTTGAAAATTTTTTAATTAAAAATATTACATCTACATCGTCAAGTAAAGAAAAGTTTGATAATAAAGTATCTTCTAAGGCTTTCTTTGTCAGAGATTCCTTTTCGATTGACAAGAAATAATATAAATTGGAATCAATTAAATTTTTTTCGTTTTTTTTAATTTCCTTAACTCTTTTTAAAAAGGATATTAACATTTGCTCTGCCGCTAAGGCTGTTTTATGCAAATATACTTGCCAATACATTAGCCTTCTTGCTACTAAAAATTTTTCTACCGAATAAACGCCTTTTTCTTCGACCACTAAAACGTTATCTTTTACGTTTAACATTTTAATGATTCTATTATAGCCAATAACTCCTTCTGAAACTCCTGTAAAGTAACTATCTCTACTCAAATAGTCTAGCCTATCCATATCTAATTGTCCAGAAACCAATTGGTGGAAGAATTTTCGGTTATATTTATTTTCAAAAATTTCAATTGCCAATGTTAATTTGCCATCAAAAGAGACATTGAGCTTTTTCATGTATAGCAAAGAAAGCTCTTCGTGCGAAATAGGCAATAAGGTATGTTCTAAAGCATGAGAAAATGGTCCATGACCAATATCATGTAAAAGAATAGCAAGGCATACCGCTGTTTTTTCTTCTTCACTTATGGATACGTCTTTACTACGAAGTACTTCTATAGCTTCTGACATTAAGTGAAAAGCTCCAATCGCATGTTGAAAACGGGTGTGTCTAGCCCCTGGATAAACCATTGCTCCCATTCCCATCTGTCCAATTCGCCTCAGTCGTTGGAAATAGGGGTGCTCTATAATCTCATAAATAATTCCATCGGGAATGTTTATGAAACCGTAGATGGGGTCATTTATTATCTTTTTAGTTTTCAGCGTTAATGGATTTTACTTTAAGATAAGATAAAATATTGAATTTTAATACAATATCACCTTATATTAAATAGTAAAAGAGATTTTTCTAAACAAGAAAATCTCTTTTACTAGTCTTATAAACAACCTTTCTTTGTCCTATACTTTATAGGTTAGATTGTTTTAAATATTTCTTAAGTGCGATGCTCATCGAAGGTGTTTCGACTGCTGGAGCTTTGATATTTACTTTCAAATTGTTTTTTGCAACAGCAGATTCTGTCGAACTGCCAAAAACAGCTATTCTAGTATCGTTTTGTTCGAAATCAGGAAAATTTTCAAACAAAGACTCTATCCCTAATGGGCTAAAGAATACTAGGACATCATAAGTTACATTATCTAAATCAGATAAATCGCAGGCAACTGTGTTGTACATAATTGCATCTTTATAATTTATTTCATTCTGCTCTAGATAATCAACAACCTTTTTGGCTCCCAAGTTAGAACAAGGTAACAAATAAGTTTCTTTTTCCTTATGCTTATTGAAATAATTCGCTAAATCTACTATGGATTTAGTACCGACAAACACTTTACGTTTTCTATAAGTGATGAATTTTTGAAGATAATTAGCCACTGCTTCAGAAGTACAATAATACTTTTGGTCTGCAGGTACTTTATATCTTTTTTCTTCACACATTCTGAAAAAGTGCTTTATAGAATTTTTACTTGTAAAGATAATGATAGAATATTCTTCTATTTTAATCTTAGTTTTTCTAAATTCCTTGTAGGACACTGGCTCTACTTGAATAAAAGGCCTCCAATCTATTTGCACACCAAATTCTGTTTCGATATCGTAATAAGGAGATCTTTTGGGTTTTGGTTGTGAAATCAGTATACTTTTAACTTTTTTCAATGCTTCTTTGGTAATTTTCTGACTCGTCACGGACATTCAATAATTGTATTTAAAACAGGGAAATTAAGGTTTTTAAAAACACTAATACTGTAAACCTATAATGTATTAACTATTAGAATTAAACCTTAATCATGGTAAAATATAAGAGTTTAAAAAAATTATATTTCCATAAATTTTAATGCCTTCAAGTTAAACCTGTTTTCAAAATTAGTATAAACTTAATTGACCCGTCATGCGTCAATGTAATCTAAAAATAACTTTAATAATATAATGGTTGGTGCAGTCTCTACGGCACAAATATAAATAAAAAAATGGAACTTATTTTGAATTACTACCGAAGATGCAATTAATAGACCTCTAAAATATTTATAGATATAAAACAATATTAGTAGAATTAAACTAATAATAATTACGGTATTTTTCATTCCTGATAGACCAAAAGCCAATAACAAATTAATCGGCAATAGTCCAACTCCTATTACAATGCTAAAAAACATACTGGTCAAGAAATATTCTTCGCTTTGCTTCCTTAATGGAAAGATAACGCCTACTAACCTGATAACAATATTCTTACTTATAAATAAAAGTGAGATACCTATAAATAGAATACTTATCCAAGTCCAAAATTCAATCCCCTTAGGTATCCAACCGAAATGATTGCTAAGCTGATAGGTGAATAGAGTAGCCATAAAGAAGAAAAATATATACCAAATTCTTGAGGCTACAAAAAAGTTTTCTGCCTTAACTTCTGCTAATGAACGAGCCATATTATTAGATAAACAAGCCTTGAATATTTTTTGTAATTCTACTCGAAATAAAGTTATTATTATTGAAAACAACAACAAAACGCCCATCATTACTATAAAAAGTTCGTTCCTATCTTCTTGAATTTTCCACTTCTTAATTACTTTCTTTTCTGCTTTTTTAGATGTATCGACAATTGGGTGGGTTCGTTTTATATCAAATACATTTTCTTTCTTCTCTTTTCTAGGGGTAGAAGGTTTTGTTTCTGTACTTCTATGTATCTGAAACGGGTTTCCATTCGATGCGGAGGATTTCATTTGAATAGTATCAATATCCGTAGAAATACTATCTTTTTTAATCTCCTTTCTACTGGAAATTTCAAATGGATTTCCATCTTGAGCAGACAAGCAACTCAAACAACATAATAAACAAAATATGAAAGAAGTTATTTTCATGGGTGCAAATTTATACATTTATTAGTACAACCAACTATTTTTACTCAAAATGATATTATAATTTTATTGCATGTATTAAAACAAGGAAACCTTATACTAAAGATTTCGAGTCCAAATATCATTAAAAGTAGTTAAGGGTTATTTACGAGTCATATATTTTATATAATACCCAGGTGACTCTAAAGAAGTGATAGGTGCTGTCCAATCGTCTTTATAGAAAACGGTACTTTCTTTGGTATATAAAAATATAGCGGGAATATCTTTAGAAACAAGTTCTTGAATATCAAAATACCTTTTCTCTAATGCTTCGTCAGAAAGTTTAGTATCTAAGATTTCATTGATTATAAGGTCTACTGAATCATTAGCATACCCAATTAAGTTACGTTTTCCTTGCGAATGCCATCGACTGCTTGGGTCATAATATTTCAACGGTGTTACTGATGCTGTGGAATACATTTGAAATTCTCCTTTCTTTACAAGTGAGTTAATCGTTCTCGCATCTAATAATTTAATTTTCAATTGTATGCCAGCTTTTTCAGCGTTGTCCTTCCACATTTCGACCAGTTGCATGCCTTCTTTTGATTGCTTTCGGAGCAAGATTTCAACAATCAGTTTTTTTCCTTTTTTATCCAATATGTTATCTCCATCATTATCCGACCAGCCAGATTCACTCAAGATCAATTTTGCTTTATCTATATCGAGTTTAGGAATATCAACTTGAGCATTAAAAAAAAGACTTTTAGGATGAAAAAACGTAGCTACTTGTTTTGCATTTCCTTCCAACACTTTTTCAATAAATAATTGAATAGGGATAGTCCGCCGTAAAGCTTCTCTAACTTTTATATCAGATAAAATCGGGTCTTTTAAATTAAATGGAAAATAATAGACAACAGGGTTTTGAGCTTTTACAGTGTTGTAATTAATGGCGTCGTCGTTTTCCATTCGAGTAGATACGGGAATAGAAAAACCAGAAACAACATCTAAACTATTATCTCTCATCAGTGCTTCTCTGGTAGCTGCTAATTTGATAAACTGAAATGATATTTTTTCAACATTAGGTTTCCAATTCGGCAGATTATTTGTCCAGTGGTTGTTTATCTTTTCAAACTGCCACTTTTCACTGTTTTTTGTAGTTATTTTATAAGGGCCCAACGTAGGAACACTTAAAGAAGAAATGTTTTTTTGAATACTTTCAATAATAATTGCGGTCTTAGCTTTCAAATCCGTAGATGCTGTATCCCAAAAAGAAGACTGAATACCAACGTTTTCAAAGATGCCTTCTTTATCCCAGAAGTGGCTAGGCATAGGATATAAAAAATCCAATAGTTCTTGTTGTGCAAAACTAAATCCTTTTATCCTTACTTCACCTTCCCGTTCAGAAATTGAATGTACCTCAGTTATAAAATCGTAAAGTTTTTTATAGGGCGATTCAAAATCAGGATGCTGCAAAACTTTCAATGTAAACCATAAATCTTCCATACTAAAAAGCTCTCCATCGGACCAAACCGCATTTCTACACTTCAATGAATATGAATTATTTTCTAAAGAAGTAGATGTTTCCAAAAGATACTTTTCTACATTATCAGTTAATGGATTATACCTAGCTAAAGGAACCACCGTCAAGGAACTGATATGTTTGTTGATATTTTTGACAGAGCAAAAAGGAAGATAGTGGTCGGGAGATTCAGCTAATTGGACATCCAAGGTTTTGTTATTTTCTGTTATCTGGTTTTCAACACCACATGAAATAAAAATTATTATTAATAGACAGCTAAATATATTGGGGAATATAATTTTCATAAACTGTTCAGCTTTGGTGCGTTTAATTTTCGTTTTCCAACGTATTTTAATAAAAATTCGACAATTAACAAACTTTTGAACCTCCTTTAAAGGATATTTAATACAGAAATAGGGTTTATCCGTAAATTAGATAAACCCTATTTCTACCTTAAAAAACAAAATTACAAGGCGTCATAGATACCTAATAATTGACTATTGGTCTCTTTGGTTTTATTTACTTTTAAAATTCCATCTATTTGTTCTACAACTCCGTTAAACATTTCTGGTAATGCTTCTACATTATTTAATTCACTTTTGAATTGAGATAATAGTTGAATCGTGCCATATCTTCTCCACAAAGAATGACTATTATCAGCATTACCCACTTCACCTAAAAAAGTAACCGCATTCTTTACTTTTTCTCCATCACCAGACTGAGATGCCAACCCTAATATACTCGACAAATATATTACTGCATCTTCACCATCAACATGAGAGATATTTTTCACCAAGCCGTCATAATATTTAAAATCAGCCGTTTTTACAAAAATCTGAGAAACCGCTCCTAATATTTTAGAACTTTTAGTGTCTTTTAGTTTTTCTGCAGCTTCTAATGCATAGGTTTCGTCCATTTCAGCCAAATACATTAACGCCGCCCCCCTTACATTATTTGAAGGATGTTCTAATGCCATTTTTTTAGAAACCTCTACTGCTTTTGTACTTCCAATGTATGAAAGCGAAGCTAGTGCCATTGATGCCACCTCCGAATGAGGGTCATTTTTTGCTAATTTCAAATACAAATCTTCATTGGCTAGTGTAGGTTCTACCATATTCAGAGCAAATGACCTCAATCCATGAAAACTATCTTTTATGGCTAATTGAAATGCTTTATCTATATTGTCTTGCTCTGTGGCAGCCAAAACAGAAAGAGCTGATTTTCGAGTTTGAAATTTCTTTCCATTCTCTAACTGAAAAAGCAATTCTGGAATATCTTGCTCATATTCAAGCTCTGCTAATAAAACTTTATTTACATCAAAATCTACCCAACTTGGTTCCACCGTAGCAGGAAATCTAAATTCTTGTTCTCTTTTATTAATCATTATTTCATGCTGGCTAGCTTCGGTTCCTATATGCACACCTATTGTTACTGGCAATTGAAATATAGCTGGCATTTTATCAGGATTTTGCGTTTGAGCAATTTTCAAAACTACCTCTTTCGCATCAGCATCATATATTTTTTCAACCACTAATTGCGGATGCCCTGCGGCTAAATACCATTGGTTAAAAAACCAATTCAAATCCATTCCTGTTACATCTTCAAATGCCATTCTCAATTCATCAACCTCTACTTGAGTATATTCATTGTCTTGTAAATATTTTTGACAAGCTGCAAAAAAAGCATCGTCTCCCACATAATCTCTCAACATGTGCAATACCAAACCACCTTTGTTGTAAGAATGAGCATCAAACATGTCCTCATCTTTATCGTAACCGTAATAAATTAGTTCATGGGCATTAGTACTTGCTTGATACAAATATCCGTCGACTTCTTCTTCACGATGTGCATCGGCTTCTTCCCTTCCATGCTTATTTTCTAACCATAAATATTCCGAGTAATTAGCAAAACCTTCGTTTAATGTTAGGTTTGCCCAACTTTCGCAGGTTACTAAATCTCCAAACCAATGGTGCATCATTTCATGAGCTACAATTTTTTCATTGTACAATTCGTCCACCAAATCTCCTTCTTCCAACTGCATAAATTCACCAAAAATAACGGCACTTGTATTTTCCATTGCACCCGAAACATAATCTCTAACTACTATTTGGCTATACTTATCCCATGGATATTCGTAGCCCAGTTTATTAGAGAAAAAAGTCAACATTTCAGGCGTATAAGGGAATATTTTTTCAGCGTATCCTTCGTAGGGTTTTTCAACATAATACTCCAATGGAATATTCTTCCACTTATCCTCAATAACTGAAAACTCTCCTACCGCAACCATAAATAAATACGGAGCATGTGGTTTTGACATTTTATAATGGTCGGTTCTTGTTCCATCTCCATTATCTTTAGAAGCTAATCTTTTTCCATTCGATAGTGTTTTAAATCTATTTTGAACGGTTAATTTAATTTCTTGAGTACATCTTTCGTTAGGTTTATCTACCGTAGGAAACCAACGAGAGTTGTGTTCGGTCTCTCCCTGTGTCCAAATTTGTTGCGGTTTGTCTTTGTCAGAACCATCCGCATTAATAAAAAACAAACCTTTGTCCGAAGTGATTGCCGAACTTCCTCCAATATTTGTTCGGTCAGACGGTTTTGCAGTATATAAAATTGTCAATGCAAACTCTTCTGTTCGAGTGTAGGTTTTAGGTAATTGAACTTTTAATTTACTGTTATCATATTCGTATTTTAGAGATTTATTCCCCATCAATACATCATGGATATCGAAATTTTTGGCATCTAATTCCACTACATCTAATTCATAAAACCAAGGTTTTGCAGTAACGACAGCAGTTCCCAAAACATGCTCTTTTGTCCAATCAAATTTCAAATCTAAATTAATATCTAATATATCAATTGTTTGTGTAGCTGCTGGATTATAATGTTCTAATTTAAAATCTTCGGCTTTCTTTAATGTATTTGGCATTTGAGATGAAACTACCAATGTATCTAACATTTCATTTTCAATCTCAGCTACTATTGCTTCTTTCTGCGTTTTACAACCAATCATTGATAGTGCTGCAAAACCAATTAAAAGACTTAATTTATTCATATTTTACGATTATTTTTGGCTAACAATTAAAACTAAATAACCTTATTTATACATTCTGAAAGAATGCAAAAAAGGTTTTGCCATATTTTCTAACATCAAAACAGTTTTTATGGCTTTCAAAATCATGGTCAGGATTATGTTCCATCACAAAAGTCCCCTCATCTGCTAACAATTCGTTTTCGAAAATCAAATCGGGGATAAGAGGTATTGTCGGTAGCGGATACGGCGGTCCTGCGAAAATATAATCATATTTTTCGTTATTCATGCCTATGAACTTAAATACATCTTGCTTTACAATCCGAACTTGTTCTTCTATGCCGAATTGTTCAACTGTTTTTTTCACAAACGCTACGCAAGGGCCATGTTTATCGACATAAGTTGCGTCTTTGCACCCTCGAGAAGCGAATTCATAACAATGATTCCCTGTTCCTCCGAACAAATCCAACATTTTCACTTCTTCAAAATCAATGAGGTTGTTAAGAATATTAAACAACCCTTCCTTGGATTGGTCGGTAGTGGGTCGAGTGGGCCAATTTTTGGCAGGAGGGTCGAACCTTCTTCCTCCTAATGTTCCTGATATGATTCGCATGCGTCTATGCTTATTAATTCAAAAAAATCTTGTCTATTAAATCTATCGTCAGGCGGGTGCATGAAATACGTTGGATACAAGTCCAATATTTCAATATGACGGATACATTTGTATAAGTTTTCATACAAAACCGATGATTTTCTAATCTTGCCCGTAAGCTGCAAAGTATCTACTTCTGGATTTAAGTCCATTTGTTGAAAAATCAACATTACAAAATATAAAACATCGTTAGAATGAGATACTTCGTAAGTATTGCAAAACAAAATTTGATTTCTTTCTAAAACAAGTATTGATATTTTAGAAGAGTTATGTATGTGAGTGTAAATCTTTCTTTCTTCAATACTATCCGCTAAAAGAGGTTTTAGCATCACCGTCAAACTATGAAAAATGTGCTGAGGGGAATTGAGTTGATTGAAAATATTTCGAGGTAAGTAATGATATAAATATAACCCATTTATAAGTTCATCTCTAAAAAAGACGTACAGCTCTGGGTTAGAAATAGAATTGTTACTTTTCATTAATGTTATAACCTCATCCGAGTGATAGACGATTGATGAGATTTCGTATGGCAATAAATTATGAGCAATTTTTACATTATCTATTGCTTCCAATACCAATAAATCCGACAAATTACTATCATAATCAAGGCTTTGGAGTTTCGATATTTTCTCTCCAGTACATTCCATAAAATGGAAAGTATCCATTCCTAACAGAATGGATACTTGTCTTTTATTATGTTTGTCTACTATGTTATTCCCAGTTTCCAGCTAATGTAGGTTTAGATTTGTCACCAAATTTAATTGTAGCATCAGGCTCGTATCTGTTGTCATACTTTTTGTATTTAGGATCTGCAAATTCGCCCATAAACTTATTATAAACAGTTCCTACTTCGCATACAAAAACTTTAGTTCTCTGATACGTAACGGTATCAGCCCAAATATTGAACTTAGCTCCGTTTCCATAAGGTATTACATCTATTCCATCAAGAGAAGCTAATTCTAACTTCTTTAGAACAGAATCTTTAGCAGGAATTCTTGTTGTATCATAAGTAATTGGTGTTGGGTTATTTGGATCATCTGGATCTCCAAATACAGAAACAATTTTAAATTCACCATTAGTTAAGACATCTTTAAGCGTGTCATAGCTGCGAGCATATTCACCAGTAATTTCACGATAAAGTTCTTGAGCTTCACGATTTTTCATTAATTTATCGATCACTGCAATTTTACGTTTGTCCAATTGTTCTTTAAATTGAATTGGTGCTTGAATACTTGTCCATAGACTCCATGCCAAAAGAGCAACCACTCCTATTAGCACTGCATTGATAATTAATTTCATAATGTTGGTTATATTTTCAAATCAATATTTTATTGCAATAATAACAAACTTATTCAAATTGACCATATAAATTGCAAGGTAAATTTACTTTTTCAAAACTTTTATTACATAAAGTTATTTTTTTAAAAAATATTATTATTATCGCACACCAAAAACAATAAAGCGATCATCTACCTATGAATGAGATACCTACAATCCTTGCTATTGAGTCTTCTTGCGACGATACTTCGGTTGCTATTTTGAGAGCAGACAACGTATTATCTAACGTAACGGCAACCCAAGTTGACCATGCCAAATATGGTGGCGTTATTCCTGAATTGGCTTCCAGAAAACACCTAATTAATATCCTTCCTGTGGTTATGGAAGCACTCGAAAAGGCAAAAATCGACATCCAAGATATAGATGCCGTAGCCTTTACGGTAGGTCCTGGATTGATGGGGTCTTTAATCGTTGGAGTTAGTTTTGCAAAAAGCTTAGCACTTAGTTTGAACATTCCTATTATTACGGTCAATCACATGCAAGCCCATATTTTAGCACACTTCATAGACAATCCAAAGCCTGATTTTCCTTTTTTGTGTATGACTGTTTCGGGAGGACATACCCAAATTGTTCAAGTCAATAGTTATTTGGAAATGGAAATATTAGGTCAAACGATTGATGATGCTGCGGGCGAAGCATTCGATAAAACAGGAAAATTATTAAACTTAGGTTATCCTGCCGGCCCTCTCATTGACAAAGAGGCGAAAAAAGGACAGCCTATTTTTCAGTTTGCCAAACCAAGAATAGAAAACCTAGACATGAGTTTTTCAGGGCTTAAAACTTCAATTTTATATTTCTTAAAAAAACAAATTAAAGAAAATCCTAATTTCATTACTGAAAACCTAGCAGATATTTGCTGTTCTGTTCAGACTTCGATTGTTAATATTTTAATGGATAAGTTAGCAAAAGCAGTCAAACAGACAGGAATTAAACATATTGGAATCGCTGGCGGTGTATCTGCCAATAGCCAGCTTCGAGATTCTTTCTTAGCATTGGGTAAAACCAATAACTGGAATACTTACATCCCTTCTTTTGAATACTGTACTGACAATGCTGCTATGATTGGAATAGTTGCTTATCATAAATATTTGGCTCAAGATTTTGCCGATTGGGATGTAGCTCCACAGACAAGATTGAAAGTAAATCAGGTGTAGGAAATACACCTGATTTATTCTCTCCTCGTAAATCGCCTTTTAAAAATTACAAACCCAGCCTAAACCATTATAAGTAGGCCCAAATCGAAAACTACTCTTATCCGTAGTGTTCTCATTATATTTTAGAATCGCTTTCTTTTTTAGATTCCGAGAAGAATACCCCATCCAAACAGCCAAACCTGCTGTACTGATGGTACCAACCAAAGGAACGGTATTATTTTGCGTATCCGTAGAGTTGATTAACGTAAAAAAAAATCCTAAATAGGCTCCCGTCGATACCCAGGAAATAATCGTTTTTTGTTTAGATTTTTTCCATAATTCTTCCGTTTCTCTATTCTTTTTCATCAATGAAGCAACACGTTTCTTAGAAATCACGGTATTATCCTCATAATATTTCGTCCCCAATATGGTTTCAAACATAGATAGTTCCTGAGCATCCACACTTGAAGAAAACATCGTGACTGCGAAAAAACATAAAATTTTTACAATTTTCATTGGTTAATTTTTTAATGGTTTAATTAAAGAATGTATATTTTATACCATATTTTTATTTTAAAAAAGTGAAAGAACCTGATTTTATAAGTTCGTATTGGTCTAAATATTTCACTTCTGCCTGATAAATATATTCGCCACTCTCAATGAATTGTCCTTGGTGTTTTCCATCCCAACCTAACGCTGGTTGGTTCAATGGAATTTCCTTATTAAATAGCAGTGCTCCCCAACGATTAAAAATTTGAAGATGCATACTCTCCGCATTTCCATTACTGTAGAGTGTAAAAAATTGATTTTTCAAATCTTTAGCCCCCGAGTTAATAGCATTAGGGACAAAAACATCTCTTTTGAAAGTTATATCTATTGCAGCACTTACCGTGTCATAACACGAATAGATATTTCGCCCTATTATAGTATATTCTTTGCCTCTAAATGGACGATCCATAAATTGGCTACAATCTGATAAAAAACAATCTAAACTATCTTTCGAGAGATATAAAGCCTCTAAAACAGACGAATCTGGCAGGTAGGTAATGCTAGCATTCACTATTTCTCCTAATTCAATTTCATTTTTATCAATTTCTAAATGCAGTATAAATTCTTCTGGTTGTAAAAGCGTAGTATCTATTTCTACTTCGCAGCCTTTTCCATCCACAACCATTATGTCATGTTCTCCTGCCGACAAGTTTCCTATTGAAAAAATACTTATTGGTTTGTCTAACTTATTAACATAAATATCATACCCATAATCATCAAAACCGCCCGTTACCTGTATATCAATCTGTCCATCTGAATAACCAAAACAAGAGGGTTCTTTTAATGATTCAATACCAACTTGTATTTTATTGGTTCGACAACATTCATCAACGTCAATAAAATCATTAAAAGTATTAATGCACCCATTAGAAGTCTCTATTTCGGTATAAATATTTTTTCGTCCAAAGTTTTCATAAACGAGTTTAATTTCATTATTGTCTTCTTTTAGCGGTACTCCTCCTTCTCCAAAATACCAATCTTGTCGAGTTATTTCCCCAAAAGGACTGCTGATTTGAAAATTAAATGTTAATGTATCATCACAAGCAATATTGGTTTGGTCTATTTGAAAAGAAACTTTTGGACCCAAAAATGTGGCTTCTCCTTCAAACTCTAAACCGAAGCCGTTTGCTGAATTAGAATAATTAATAATAGCCAAAGCATAAGCTTTTCCCGATTCCATTGACAGTGGTTTCAAATAACTATTGTTTCGCCTTGGACATCCAATATCTTCAGATACATCCGATTCTCCTGCCCGCAGTCCTGTGCTTCCTCTACAATATTTTCGCCATCTTCTATTAATGTCTTCTCCCGAAGCCATACATCGTAGCTCCCGCCTATTTACACAATCATTAATTCCGTTAGGAAGTTCAAAGGTTACAAAATCGTAATCATCATCAATATTAACAGGAGTGATATTGAAAGTCAAGTTCCCTGGTTCATCACAAATCCATTTAAACCAAAATACTTTATCTTCACCACCATCATAACAACTGGTACCATCCATTTCATTTAAAACATTATTGACTACTACTACATTTTTTATAGATAATGCTTTTTGGTTGCACAATACTAGTGCTTCTGAACAATCCCCACCTATTGTATTTAATGGTTGGAAGTTATTAAAACAAATCCTATCCAATTGATTATTTTCAATTTGAATAACTAAAACATACTCTTGAGAAGGAATTAAGTCTTTGATAAAAGTCTGTATTTTATTTTCGCTTACATCTATTTCGATACAGTCCAGAAACAACTCATTACTATTTAATCTTTGGCAATCGCCGTTAAAAACTGAAATAAAAATTTCGTTATTTAATATTGACGAAAACTCGATGATTAGTTCTAAGACTGATTCTTTGGGCGTTATTTCAAAAATAAGTTTTCTACTAGGGTTCGGTTGGTTATTACAATTGAATGAATCCATTGTAACAAATTTTTCTAATTCTACATCCGTACAATAGCTCTCTAATTCATCAATTTTTTGAATCTTTTCGCAATCCAGAGCAAACGAAACGAATTGAATACAAAAAGATAGAACAAACAGGTAATGTACTTTGCTCATTTTTAATGCTTTTTAGGTTGACCTAATAGATATATTATCAGAAACAAACGATAATAGAATGTAAATATTTTCCCAATCAGCCTATTCTTTATTCCTTTTCCATTGAAAATTAGAAAGAGGGTATATAATTCCTAAAGAAAGAAAATCTCCTCTAAATTAACTAAGAAATGAAAGTGCAATACCGAACTATAGCATTAGAATTTCTTAAAAATCGAACAGACTTGTCTGTATGATTTATTTTATGTACATTTGTATCGTGATACAATCAAAAACAAAAAATAGAATCATAGAAACTGCTTCATTTTTATTTTATAAAAATGGATATAACTCTACAGGAATAAATGAGATTATTTCGGAAGCTGGAATAGCAAAAGCTACGCTTTATAGTCATTTTAAATCGAAGGAAGATATTTGCTTGGCTTATTTAAATTTTAAGAATACAACCTTTACAGAAAATATAGAAAAGTTCGCCACTTCTAAAACAAAAGGAAAAGCACAGGTACTTGCTATTTTTGATTTTTTAGAAAAATTTTATCATGGTGATGGGTTTAACGGTTGTTGGTGTATTAAAACAGTTTCTGAAATACCGCATGACAATGAAAAAATCAGAAATGAGATTCAGGCTCAAAAAAGAGGTCTTATTCAGTTTATTTCAAAGCTAATTATTAACAATTTAGACGACGTAGATATAAAAAATGTACCTCAGTTATCTAGAAAAATTTATCTCCTTTATGAAAGTGCAGTTAGTGAAAGTTATTTACATCAAGAAGATTGGCCCATTTTTGAGGCAAAAAGCTTGTGTTTGCAATTAATAAGTTAAAAAAATTTACACATACAAAGACAGACTTGTCTGTTCATTTTAAATAAAATCAAATACGTAAAAATGAAAGATTTTCAAAAAAAAGTAGCCTTAGTGATAGGCGGAACAAGTGGTATTGGCAATGCAACAACAAATGCACTACTTGAACAAGGAGCAACTGTACATATTGTTGGTAGAAATATTGAAAAAGTAGCAGATGCACCTAATTTGGTCAAACACCAAGTGAATATTTCAAATACCAATGAAGTAGAAACCTTGATTTCAAAAATTGATTCTTTAGATAACTTGGATTATCTGGTAAATGCATCTGGAATTTTTGGGCCAAAACCATTTTTAGACCATACGATAGAAGATTACAATTCGTACTTAGATTTAAATAGAGGTTTCTTTTTCATCACTCAAAGTGCAGCTAAAAAGATGAAATCAACTCAGGGCGGTGCTATCGTAAATGTAGGTTCTATGTGGGCAAAACAAGCAGTAAAAGCAACGCCTTCATCTGCATATTCTATGCAAAAAGCAGGCTTACATTCTTTGACTCAACACCTTGCCATGGAATTGGCAGACGACAAAATACGTGTGAATGCAGTTTCTCCTTCCGTAGTACAAACTCCTGTTTATCATGGTGTTTTTGGAGGTAAAGAAGCAGCAGAGAAAGCATTAGAAGGATTCAATGGTTTCCACCCTATCGGAAGAAATGGAACGGCAATGGATGTATCTAATAGTATTTTGTTTCTACTTTCAGACAAAGCAGCTTGGGTTACTGGTGCTATTTGGGACACGGATGGTGGCGTAATGGCAGGAAGAAATTAATCCCTAAACATATAATTTCAAAAAGCAGTTTGAATATAATTTCCAAACTGCTTTTTACTTTTCAACCATTCTTTGGGCAGACTTTTATTGGAAAAAACATTTATTCAAATACCGCAACTGCACGAATGGGAGACCCTGTTCCGCCTCTAATTCTCAACGGTAATCCAATAAACCTAAATCTGCCTTTTCCTATCAATAAATGAAGGTTTATTAAGTTTTCATAATGCGTAAAACCTAATTCTCCACAAACATGGTGCACCTGTTTGTTAGATACTTTGGGTACTCCTGGACACATCGTTTCTACGCCAAAAGCGGAAATCCCTTGTTCGCCCAACCATCGAGCAGCAGCTATCGATACCCCAGGTCCATTCCCCCAATTATCTCTATCGAAATATTTTCGGTAATGGTCGGTATATAACAATACGGTATCTCCTTTCTTGATTTCGACTTTTTCTATTTTACAAGCCTCTATAATATCCTCTACCTCTATTAACTCTTTAAATGTTTTGTGCGAAAAATCTAAACAAATTCCTTCTGTATAGAACATAGATAAAGGCATTTTATCAATCGATTGACCTTCATATTCTTTTGCCATATGATTAATAGCATCAACATGAGTTCCTGTATGTTCACCCAATTCTAGTTTGTGTACCGCAGGCGTTTTTTTTATTGGATTTTTAATTCCGCTCCACTCCTCGTGAGAATTATGAATTTCCATTTTGACTTGAGGCAAGTCCTTAAACACAGGCATTCCTTCGTAAATTTCCTGACTCAAATCAATAATCTCTTTATACGAATTCATATTTCGATTCTATATTTTTCAAACATCAGCTACCTCCTTCTACCACCACTATATTGCATAGCTTCGCCTTTTCCAAAACCATAGCTAAAACCCA
>CALAJP010000072.1 GCA_937922815.1 uncultured Saprospiraceae bacterium | reverse complement strand
CATCCAGATATAACGAAATCGTTTTTGAATGCGATGTTGGAGTTTGAGGGAGATAGAAAAATAGATACCTTAGAATTTATTGACCCTAATTTAGTTCCCGAAACGCCACTTTCCAAATACACGATAGTTGATGTTCGTTGTAAGGACGAAAATGGACGAGAATTTATTATAGAAATGCAGATGCTTTGGACAGAATCGTTCAAAAGTAGGGTCTTGTTCAATGCTTGTAAAAACTACGTCAAACAGTTACCCAAATCAGGGAAATATGACGAATTGAAACCTGTTTATTCGTTGTGTCTAATCAACGAAATTTTCCAACCCGAAGAAGAAAGTTATTTTCATAAGTATAGCATTCAGCATCAAGAAAATACTGAATTGAAACTAGAAGGCTTGGAGTTTGTGTTTGTGGAATTAGAAAAGTTCAAAGCCCAAAATATCCAAGATAAGCGAATGATGGTGTTATGGCTTCGTTTCTTGACAGAAATAGATGAAAACACCAAAAAGATATCTCCTGAACTGCTTAAATTGCAAGAAATCAAAAAAGCTGCTGAGTTGGTTGAGAATGCTGCTTTTTCAGATGAAGAAAGAAGAGCCTATGACAAGTATTGGGACACTGTTCGTGTAGAAAAGACTTTAATTGATGATGCTTTTGATAGGGGAATTGAGAAAGGTGCGAAAAGAGAAAAGGAACAAGCTGCCTGCAAAATGAAAAAAGACGGTTTACCGATTGATATTATTGTCAAATATACAGGACTAAGCATAGCAGAAATAGAACAACTGGATTGCTAAACTGATGAGCAAACATGGTTTACCCGTACGGAGAGTTTAAAGTATTTTGTGTTAAAACGTATTAATACAAATATTCTTTTTTAAAATTGACTATTTCACCGTTATTGTAATATTGTTTCAATGTAATAACAACATTATTATAGTCTTCTTCTTTTAAAGAAACTTTAATTTTACTGCTTTTTATTTTATAATCTGAAATTATTTCTTTTTTTTCTCTTTTGCCATCGAATTGAAGTATAGTTACTATTGAGGAATCAACAAAAATTGGTTGAAAAATATAATAAGCTTTTTGGTTTACGTTTAAATTTAGCACATCCTTAGAAATATCCGATATCGGATTACCTGTTATTTTTTGAAAAGTATTATTTTTTGAGGTTATGGGTTTTCTAACAACTTTGAAAACTTCATTTTTGTTATGGTATCCGTAAAAAATCAACTCTTTATTTAAATTATTAGACTCTTTAAATTCAATATTTATTCCATTCATTATATATTTATTAGATTCATAGTTTTTGTCAATCAAATAAAATACCTTTTTATAATTTATTATAGAATCACAAGTTACTTTGTAAACAATATCTCCTTTTTTATTCATTCTTATACTTCCACATGGGTTTATGGATTCATCGTTTGCACATTGAAAAAATATTATTGTAAAAAATATCCAATATATGTATCTCATATTATGTTATTTATTTGCAGGAATCGTATCAAAACCTTCTGAGTGCCCCAAATGGTGTGTCTCTTTTTCAAGTACTTTTTCATATCCAGGAGTCATTGGTATTTTACAACCAGCTGGACAGTGTAATGTGTCGGGATTAAAAGTACTTTTTATTAAAGCTCTAAGTTCCCTAGTGGAAGCTTCATAGTCAATACTTTGAACAACTGTTGAATTTTGACCAACACCATTTGCATAATCAAGCAACTGAAAAGCTTCGGAAAGAAGCTGTGATTTTCCTCCTCTAAAAAGATTGCCCGCACCTGCACCAACGGTTACTAAACCATCTATTATGGTGTAATCTTCGGTTGATACTAAATCACCTGATACATCTTCACCAGGTAACTCATCAATTCCCAATAAAACAAAACCACTACCAATTGTTTTTCTTTCTTCTCCAATTATAGCCTCCATTGTTTCTGTAAACCATTTTTTTATGCCAGAAAATGAACTCTCATCTTGGCTAACTTTAATATCAGATTCTAAAACCAGATGAGCTTTAATAGCTTTTTTACCCCCTTTTTTTCTACTATATGTATGAATTATTAGTGGTCCAGAAAGACTTTGTATACTAACTGCTTGTCCGTCTGTTTCATAAAATTTCATAGCATGTTCTTGTGACTCCCGATTTTTGAACCCACCATATTTATCTCCTGTATCAGGATGACAATTAAAACTAGATACTAAATCCAAAATTTCTTGAGATGTCATTTTGCTAAAATCTACATCTTTTATCAAATCACGATAATAAATAGAATGTATAGTAATTTCCTCTAACCCATCCAAATCTATTGCAACAACTGGTTTATTTCCAGCGAATTGATAAGGGGTATAATAAGGGAACTTATCTGCCAGTGGATCGACACTCAAAAACTTAGCGATAGCGGGATTATAGAGTCTAAAGCCATAATCTTGGACTAGGCTTTGTCCCCATTCTTTGTTATCGTCGTTTTCTTTTCCGTTGAATCCGAACCTATATTTATTAGCTTCGTCAGGTATCGACCGACCCGTCATTTCTAACCCAAAAGGAAAATAATCCTGTGTAGAAAAGGTATTAGCGGTATAAAAATTATTATTTGCTTACCCATCCACTTCGTGGTTCATTATGTCAAACAGCCAATGGCTTTTTGGTTTCTTTCAGAAACTTCACTCCATTCATCGTCGGATAAAGTTACTAAAAGTCCTGCCCACCTGCAAGCAGTTCACTCCATCAAACAGTTACTAACTGTTTGGTTTCTTTCAGAAACTTTATTGCGTTCATCAAAATGATTGGATAATTCATAAGATTTTTG
>CALAJP010000071.1 GCA_937922815.1 uncultured Saprospiraceae bacterium | reverse complement strand
ACTTTATGAAGTTGTTCTTCCCTTCCATTGGTATTCTTTTTTGAATAAAGATTCCCAACCAATTCTGACAATATAGAAAATATGGAAACATTGGATAAGAAAATACTTTTTCATTAGAGAGGGTTGATTAAAAAAGTGACTCATCTTAGCAAGAAAAAGCCTATCCGTAATATATTTTAGGGATAACATTATTAAGCCTGCAACTCCTAAGCAAGGACAAAATAAGGTTGATAAAAGACAGATAATAATGGCGTTGCAGAATATAAATATATAGCCTAATATGATAGGAATATAGGGTTTTTCGTAAGCATTGTTTTTAGTAGCCCAGCGCAGGCGTTGTTGCCAAAAACTAGAAAAATCATACATCGGAGTCGTTTTAACACTATGATTTTTGATTTTTAAAAATGAAACACCCTTTTGGAATTGGGTGGCAATTTTTTGAATGAGAAATACATCGTCGCCAGAAGCGTATTTTTTTACTCCAGCGTAACCATTGACGGCATCAAAAGCACTTTTTCTGAAAGCTAAATTAGCACCGTTTCCGATTTCTGAAAGTCCGCTAATGATACCTGCTCCTGTAACGCCCATCATTCCACAGAAATCTAAGGCTTGAAACTGAGTGATTATTTGTTGGTTGAATGTGAAGTTGACAGCTCCAGCAAGGCATTGAGTGTTCGTATGTAATTCAAAATATTGGACAGTGTTTCGTATCCAATCTGTTGGAACGATACAATCGGCATCAGTCATTAATATAATATCGGCTTGGCTGTGGCGAACTGCCCATTCGATACCTGTTTTTTTGTAACTATTTAGGTTTTGTAAATTGTTTTTTTCAATATACTCCTTTAGTTGCAAGACCGTTACGGATGGTCCAAACGAGGCTAAAACCTGTGGTGTTTTATCGGTCGAATGGTCGTCTATCACTATGATTTCCACCGTAATATTGGGCAGAATTTCATTTTGAAGAATACTATTAATACACTTTTCTATATTATTTTCTTCATTTCGTGCAGGAATAATAATCGCTGCTTTCTGTGGCGTGTAATTATGCTTTTCTGAATAAACAAAAAGAGGAATCTTTTTCCAATAAAAATAATAGCCCCCAACAATTATCGAATAGATAACGCCCGAAAATAAGCCGATAAATATTATCATAAATAATTATTCTCGTTTTCGGAAGGTTTAGGTTTGTTAAGTTGTTTTACCTTTTTTTGCAAGTTATCTAAATCGAAGTAATTATCGCTTGAAACTTCTTCGTATTCAATGTATTCACTATCTTGATGGTGACCACTCTCTCTCATCTTTTTTTCTAAACTATTATTAATAATGGCTTTGAAAAATAAATAACCCGAAACAACACCATACCCAAATACAGTAACTAAAACTAATATAATACCTAATGGTAAATTTTCTTTTAGTTGTTTAAATATATTTTTGAAATAATTGATTACTACATTTTTATTTAAGATTAATGCCCCAATAAATAAAGCTAAAGCCAAGAAATTCAAGGCACTAAAAATAAAGCTTCCTATTAAGTATAGCCCATAAAAAATAGCACTTAATATTAATATCGCAAAAACAAATCGAAATGGACTTCTTGAATTATTGTTAATCATTTTTATTGAAAAATTTAAAGAAAATAGTTCCCTATTAAAATAAATAGGGTATAGATAGTATTCTTAACAAACTATATTTTGTTTGAACATATCTACATCTATATAACTACAAAGATAATGAAGATGTTGATTCGTTGTCTCTTTCTTTGGACGGGTAGTATAAAATAAGTTACCAATCGAAGCAGAAAGTAGACCAACTTTATAAATCAAAACCTATATCATCTCTAAAATAGCGACCTTCAAATACTATTTGTCTTGCATTCTTGAACGATAGGGCAAGGGCATCACTTTGGGATTCTGATAATGTCGTTACTGCTAAAACTCTTCCTCCGTTAGTTAATAATTCGTTATTACGAAGTACGGTTCCTGCATGAAAAACTAAACTATCTTTGATGTTTTCAGTGTTCGTAATTTTTTTGCCTTTGGTGTATGCTTCTGGATAACCACCCGAAACTAGCACAACTGTCGCTGCTGTTCGAGCATCTATTTCTATTTCGTGTCCAATCAAGCTACCATCGCCCAAACTTACGAATAGGTCAATAATGTCATTTTGGATTCGAGGAACAACCGATTGTGTTTCGGGGTCACCCATTCTGCAATTATATTCAATAACTTGAGGCCCCTCTTCTGTTAAAATTAAACCTATGAAAATAAACCCTTTATAGTTCATTTTTTCTGTTACTATGCCTTTTATGGTTGGTTTAATAATCTCTTTTTCGACCTGATTCATCAAGGCTTCGGTAACAAAAGAGACTGGCGATATCGAACCCATCCCGCCTGTATTGAGCCCAGTGTCTCCTTTTCCAATTCGTTTGTAGTCTTTGGCGATAGGTAATATTTTATAATTTATACCATCCGTAAGTACAAAAACAGAAAACTCTATTCCTTTTAGAAAGGATTCGATGACTACTTTTTGGCTGGCTGCTCCAAATTTACCGTCCAATAGATTATTAAATTCTTTTTTTGCTTCTTCTCTATCTTCAAGAATAAGAACTCCTTTTCCTGCTGCTAAGCCATCGGCTTTTAATACAATAGGTAGGTTTTGTTTTTCAATAAAGTTGATACCTTCTTGCCTGCTTTCTTGATTAAATTCTTTATAATCCGCTGTTGGGATATTATATTTTTGCATGAATTTTTTAGCAAAAGCTTTAGAGCCTTCCAGTTGTGCACCGTGTTGGTCTGGACCTACAATTAAAATGTCTGTCCCGTTAGGGTGTTCATTAATTTTGTTTTGAATACCATCCACTAAAGGTTGTTCTGGACCGACTACAATTAATTTGATGTTATTTTTATTACAAAAAGTAACCAAACCATCAATATTATTAATATCGAGATCTATATTGGTTGCAATAGAAGAAGTTCCTGCATTTCCTGGACAAACGAACAATTCACCACATTGGTCGCTTTGGGTTATTTTCCAAGCCAAAGTATGTTCTCTTCCTCCTGAGCCTATTAACAATATATTCCTTTTCATAATTTCTTGTTTTTTAATTAATTATAATTGTCAAAATCAATTATTAAATCAAACATACTTTGAATATCCTCAATGAAAGATTGAATTAATTTAAAATCAATATTGGTTTTCCAAAGCCGAGGTTCTAATATATCTTTTTCTTGTGAAAGTGCTAAATAAAGTAGGTTATTCTTAATGACTAAATACGAAAAGGTATCGTTTTCTAATTTTTGAATTAGTTTTTGTTTGATGGGGTTCGCCATTATTTTATTAAAAGTGTAATCATAATTAGAAAACACCAAAAAGGAATCGTTGAAGTTTTTATCTTTCTTGTCGAGCTTGACATTCTTGAGCCCTATTCGATGAAAATGTTTAATAGTTTTGGATAAAAACACTTTTTCTTCTTTGGGGATTATGACCAAATGATCATTTATAGAAAAGGGCAACACTGCGATTGTAAATAAGCCTTTGAATAAAGGAATCATGGTAGGTCTTATCTTGGATTCGGAAGCGATTTCCAACTCACAAAACTCGAAAGGACTATTTCCTACAGTTCCTGAAATATAATCTTCACCTTGAAAATTGTCTAAAGATTCTTGAAAAAGTTCACTATCTAATATTTTCTGTATTTCAACGGTTTGGTAAGGATGATAAACTAAGTTACTGTAGCTCATTTCTTGATTGAGGTATTGCAAAATGAGTTCGACAATTTTTGGTTTGAAATGTTTTTTGAATTTTCTCATCCTATAAATCAAATAGATTATAAGAATTCCGATGCCCAACAGAATATATAAAATGATTAGAAAGGATTGAATATAAACTCCTAATAGAATCAATACGGCTCCTATGAAAATAGAAATAAACAATAATATTATTAATCTCTTTCTACGAATTTCGATTCGTTGGAGCTCTGGGTGAATAGTTTGATTGTAGAATAATCTGAAATTAATGAATGTATTAGGGCTCATTTAAATTTCAGGTTTTGAATTTTAAGATTATTATTAATTTTTTACCTGAGCAAAATAGTGGTCAACTAATTCACTTACTATTTGACTGACGAGCTTTTTTTCTTCTTTTGCTCTCTTTTTTAGTTCGGCAATCTTTTTTTGTTCTAGGGTTAATGTTAATCGTTTAACCTTTTCTGCTTTAGTAATAGAGTCGTCTTGTATTGTACTTCTTATTAATAGGTCAAGCCCTCTAAGTTGTTTAGTTGATTTTTGGGTCTGTGTTTTAGATGTTAATTTGGCTTCATCTTCGAATAGGTTCGATAAAGAACTTTTAAAATCTTTATTAGAAGAAGATTTTTTGGAGGAAGTCTTTTTTTTAGAAGACTCCGTAGAACCGTTTTTTTGAGGGCGTTTTTTCCTAGCGATAAGAGGGTTTTCATCTTTTAGGTTATTCCCATCATCTAAAAATAGACTTTCCAATCCGTCAAGAAGGCTTTTTTTACTCACAGG
The DNA here is from genome assembly GCA_937922815.1 of uncultured Saprospiraceae bacterium. Lineage (GTDB taxonomy): Bacteria > Bacteroidota > Bacteroidia > Chitinophagales > Saprospiraceae > CALAJP01. The sequence continues at coordinate 47,720 of CALAJP010000071.1, read as the reverse complement.
TTTTAATTTAATTTTGAAATTATAAAACAAATGATGTTTAGAACATCAAATTGTATATTAAGCAACCGAATGAGGTTCTTGAGCTTGGACTCTTTGTAGAATCTCTTTACTCAAGTTAAGGTAATCCGTAGCACCTGGACTTCTTTTATTATAGGTAAATATATCTTTTCGTTGAGCAGGAGCTTCTGCCAATGCAACATTATCTCTTATGTATGTATTGAAAACTTTATCTCCAAAATATTTTACAATGGTATTAACAACATCTCGGTTTAGTACCCTACGTTGGTCGTACATGGTCGCAATAACACCTCCTAGTTCTAGTTTCTTATTCAACCTTAGACGGACTTTATCTATTACTTGTTTGATTTTGGTCAAACCTTGTAATGCCAAAAACTCTGTTTGCAAAGGAATTAATACTTGATGACTACAAGTCAAAGCGTTTAGTGTAAGTAAGCCTAATGAGGGAGGGCAGTCGATAATAATAAAGTCGTAATCGGGAAGTACTTCAGCGAATAGTTCTTTTAAAATAAATTCTCTACCAGCTTCATTAATCAATTCCATTTCTGCTCCAGATAAATCTAGAGAAGACGGAATGACATCCAATCCCTCTCGGACGGTGTACGGAACCAAATCACTTTCGCCTACTACCGATTCATAAATGGTAATTTTTTGTCTAGGAATCCCTAAAGAAAGCGTCAAGTTCGCTTGGGGGTCAAGATCTATTAATAATACTTTTTTGCCCAATTCTACCATTGCAGCTCCAATATTAATAGTGCTTGTGGTTTTTCCTACTCCTCCTTTATGGTTCAGTAATGAGATAATATGCCCCATGAGATTTGCTTTGTTTAAAATTAATTTTTCGTTCAACCCAACTACAATTTTTAATATAGTGGTTTTGGTAGCCGCTAAGTTAGTGATAAATTATATTCGATGAAACACAATGGCATTTTTTTCAATCATTTTGTTCACTATTGTTGTTTTATCTTCTACTTAGTATCGTAAATCGATATAATTTAATTTTTTGTATTAAAAAAAATACTTTAAAATATTTTGTTTATTCAATAATGTTTGTATTTTTGTTTTTATAAATAAATTGTTTTACAATGATCAGACAAGATAGAGTTGAATTAAATAAACGGTTTCAAAAGGTATTTGAAATTTTAGTAAGCAGAGGGGATATTATTCTTAATGATAGAAACGGGAAAGGAATTGGTGATTTTGCAGAACGAATTTTAGGCAACCGGTCTTATGGTCATATTGTTAGAGCTTATCTTAGCCCTAACAAAAAAAGATACATCAATTATCACGAAGCAGAAATTCTGTGTAATGAATACGGAGTCAATGAAGAATATTTAATTCGGGGTATTGGTCAACCATTTGGTTCAGATTTGCCAAGTGAATTTGAATCTACGCCAAGTGATGGTAATATACTATACACTAGTGTAAGTGCTTTTGCAGGTTCGGGGGTGTCGGTAGCACCTAGTTCTTCTGTTGAAAGTAATACTTTTTTTACGGTTCCAGGCTATGAAGGTCCAGGTTATGTTGCTTTTCCAATTGAAGGAGACTCAATGGAACCTCTTATTCAGGACGGAGATATTGTCATTTGTAAGGAAATTAGCGGGGTAAATGAAATTAAAGATAACGAGGTATATGCCGTTAGAACGAATGGAGATATTTGGATTAAGTTTATTCAGAAAATAGTAGAAAAGAATAGAGTTCGAGGTCTAAAATTGATTTCCGCTAACTATTTGGAGTATGATCCTTTCGAAGAGCCTGTAAATTCAATGATGAAATTGTATAAAGTGATTAGTCGTATCAATAGAATTTAACCCACATCCTTATTGGTTTAAGTGTTGTATTTCAAATACTCTGTTGACAAGTATTTGAGTGGGTATCTTATGAGTGTGTTTTAAAATTGTTCAAATAATTATTTGTTTGTCTGCTGTGTTTAAGGGAGGGAATTGGTTCTCCCTCCTTTTTTTAATTATTTAAGTATCGTCCTGAGCTATTTGAAATTACTTCCATTTCACTAACATCATATTTAATATTTAATATTCCTATTTCTGATGAGTTTTCTGGTCCAGTAGGATCACAAATAATATATCTCCTTCCTTCAAATTGAACTTCTTTTTCAAAAACATCTTGGGTATCAAAGCTGACTGCTGCGGTCATATGGTTAGGTATTCCAATCGTAATGACTGGTAAGCCTAATAATTCATCTACTAATTGGTAAAACAAAGCACATCTATCCTCGCAGTCACTATATGGGTAAAATAAAGTTTCTTCGGCATTTAAAGGGCGACTTTTACCAAAAAAATCTTCATCAGCAGCATAGGATAACCCATTCCTAACAAAATTTATTAGTAATTCTACTTGTTCTTTAGTAGTTCTATTTTGTAAATAAGGAGTTAATTGAGCTTTTAATTCTTGAACCGTTATTGAATTCATCTTGTGTTCGATATAAGTGCTTTCACTTAAATGAGGATACGTCTCCCATTCGTCAATACTCGATTTGTCTATGGAAACTTCTAAGTTTATATTCTCACCTCTATCGTTAAATGTAAATTGTTTTTTTACAAGGTTAAAAGCATACGAATTTTGATCATTTAGGAAAGACAATGGTTTTCCATCTAATTTTTTGTGAATATGTGTGTTGTAATACCAATCTTGGTTATCAATATATTTGTCTTCTAGTAATAAAAATATGTTTAGAAAATTTTTGTTATCTAATTGAACAAATGGTATTTCATAAATGTCTTCTTCGCATTGAACAAATAAGAATAGTTCGGTACGAGTGTAAGCTAATTCAATCTCTAGTCCTGAAAGTTCTAACAGTGCCGCAAGTGTTACAACCGATTGGTTGTGCGACATAGGTTGTGATTTGACATAAGCATGAAGCAAATGAATGAATTTATAATCGGAGAGTTGATATTGAACTTTATAATTTTGTAAATCATGAAAATAGGGCAGGACTGACCTTTTTACAGCATTGTAAGAACTGCTTACGTTGTCTAACCTGAACTCTGTATTTTGAAATTTAACACTACTTGTAGTCCGAGCAGTTAAGTAGGTGTTTTTATATTTGAATGAAACAGTTTTCTGTGCAGCCAAAGAAAACATGGATAAGAGTAGTGTGAATAGAATATAATTTTTCATAGCCATTGGTATATTTGAGGTTCCTATTGTTTTTAACGCACGAAATCTAAAAAAGTGATAAAAAATTTGGATTTTTTAGAAATAATTATTAAAGGTTTTCGTCAGGTATATGAAAACCCCTTGGAGAGGCTATAAAAACATAGCGTTAATCGCACTTTTTTTTAAAATGAGTGGCTAATGTTATATCAAAAGAAAGGCTATTGTATTCTACCCATACGCGGATGAATAATTTATATTTAAAGGTTGTTAAAGTACCGTTTATAGTTTGGGCTTTTTATAAAAAAGCGTGGGTATTGCTAATAATTTAAAGAAAATAGATGCGTAGAGTTTGGTTCAGACGTAGATTACTGTCCAGAAAAATATTTGAATTTGATATCTGAATTTTTAGTTCTACTCTTGCTACTCTGTTTAGGTTCTGCTTCAGATTTAAACTTGTCAACATTCTCGTAAAAAGGCCCTGAGGGTGAACCAATGTGAGAAGGAGCTTCTAATTCATTTTTTTTGAAATAATATAAGTCATCGTTATTGTTATCTCTAGAGGAGCTAAACATGACTAAATCTCCAGACTGAGTAAAAGAAATATCGTCAGCCGAACTATTTAAAGGTTTGCCCAAATTAATAGGTTTTTCCCAATAAGTACCGTTAAAGGTAGATTTGAAAATGTCAAAACCACCATAAGAGAGGTGACCTTTTGAGGAGAAATATAAATTATAATTTTCATCAAGATAAGGGTAAGCTTCGTTGAGCTTTGTATTGATGGAATTATGCATACGTATTGGCGAAGACCATTTATTGTCGGTTCTTATGGAATAATACAAATCTGTGTTACCATTTTTGCGAGAAACAAAAAATAAATATTTCCCATCAGCAGACAAACAAGGGTGGTAGTAATTTGATTCTAAATTGCAAAACGGTAACATTTTAGCCATTTTACCTTTCAATTCGTAAAGTAGCACGTTTAGTTTTCCTGATTTGCTTGCTATTGAGCTATTACGAGAAACAATTGTAATTCCATTGCCGCTTGTGAGGTTTGATACGTTTTTATAGGGTCTATTAATTTTATTTGGTAAAGCTATGGGTTCTGAAAATTCTGAACCTGATATTTTGGATTCGTAAAGGTTTATAAAGTCACGTTTATTGGTAGTAGGATTCTTGGATAGATTAGAAGTGTTTTTTCTGTCCGAAGAAAAAATTAACTTTCCATCAAGTATAAAAGGGCTGTTTTCATCATATTCGGTATTGTGAGGAAATTTTTGAATTTTAGCATTTGGAAAATGAGGTTTGATGTTTGCTGCTTTGTTAAGGTTTTTAAGAATTGTCGAAACCTCTTCATCTTCTCTTTGAACAAGATATTCGTTTAAGATTTTTTTCCCAGATTCATAATCACCGATTGCAATTTTGTTTATTCCAAACGTTTTTAATGCACTAACATTTAAGCCTTTGGTGTTATAAAGCTCTTGTAGGATGGCATTCGATTTTTCGACTTTATTTAGTTTTACTAAACATTTGGCATAGTTAGAAAGTATAGCCGTTGAATTATTACCTTTTTTAATCGCTTTTTCGTAAGCTACCAAAGCGGCACTATAATTTCCTTTTCTTAATAATTTATTAGCTTTAATCTCGGGTTGAGAAAATAAGAAATTACTGACCAGTCCAAAAAAAATAAATAATAATAATCTAAGCATAGCTAAAAAAGTTGCAATGAAAAATGAAGTGGATTAATACCAAAAGACATGGTGGAATAATTACTTCAATTTTAACGGTGCAAGAATTATGCTAACTTCTGCATCTAATTTAGATTTTCTTATTAAAAGTATTTATTATACTTGTATAGAATAATGCTACTCCGAATATAAAGGTAAGAATTGGTTGTGTGACAAACGATAGTCCAAAGTAATAACCAATTATGAGACTAATGGAGATGTAGGTAGTACATTTTATTATAAATGAGTAGTTTATATTTTGCTGTAGTTCTGTTTTTAATATACAAAAAGTACAAATTAGAACAAAAAACTGTGTGATTAATGTACTTTTAGATGCTCCCAAGGCACCTTGAGATGGTATCCAAACCCAATTTAAAACTATGTTTATAAAAATTGCTATTAGGAAATATTTATTCATTTGAGCAATTTTTTCCTTAGCTGTTAACAGCGAACTGAATACGTAAATTAGTCCTACAGATATTGCATTTAGGCTTAAAAGACCTAATACTTCTCCCCAATAATTGGTGGCTTCATCGTATAACCACATTGCGACAGTTTCTCTATGTAAAAATAATGTTATAGAGATAGGAGCTAACATATTTAACATGATTTCTGCAGCTGCGTAGGATACCTTTTGACATTCTTTATTAGAATTTTTAGCATATACTGGAATTAAAATAGAAGAAAATAATAGACCCGCCATTGACAGAGCATCTAATATTCTATATCCACCTGCATATATTCCCGCTTCTTTGGGGTTAGACAATAGCCCAATCATATAGGCGTCAACTCTAGTGTATAAAGTCATTAACAATACGGTGATTCCGAACGGCAATGCTCTTTTTATGATTCCTATACTTGCTTTTTTACTTGGAGATGAAAATGTACTAAATTTTGTTTTGAAAAGTATAATTAGAATGCTGATTATATTACAAATGGTCCAAACCAACAATTGAGTAGATATGAATAAATATATTGATATTTCGCAACCTAAATAGAGTAATGTCCCTAAAATTAAGATAAGCAATGTTTTATCTAATATGGATAGGAAAGAGTCTAGAAAATAATACCCAACTGAGACAATATTGGTTCTTAGAAACATGAAAAAGTGCAAACTTACAGATGCTAGTAATATTAACCCAAGTAGTTTTATGTCAAATGTTAATCCGCTGAAATAACAACAGATAAAAGTTACCAGTAGATAACTTATAGATAAAACCAGTTTTATGCCTACTATGTTGGGAAACAACCAAGAAAATCTTCGACTATTTTTTGATAGATATTGTGTGTTGAATGTAGCTATACCGCCATCTGCTAAGAGCGAAAACAGAAGGCAAAAATTAAATAAGATGAAATATTGTCCGTATGCTTCTACTCCGACTTCGTTCTGAATTTCTCTATCAATACAGAAAATATATACAGGTTTTATCAGTACATTGATAAATAGTAAGAACAGCAAATGCCCAAATAAACTAAACGGTTTCTTTTTATTAATTTTTATCAATAGACTAAATTTCGATTTAGAAGTAAAAATAAATAAAAAAAGAGGGATCGAAACCCCTCTTGATACATTTTGTTAAAAATCAATATGTTTGTTTTGTGCGAAAACTAATAATGTCTAATTAATGTACATTTTATAATTTTCTTCAAATAGGTTTAATAGATATTTTGCTTGCTCTTGATAAGCCGTCTTGTTAGCCCACATTTCTTGAGGTTGCAACACTTCTGACGGTACACCAGGGCACGAAGTCGGAATAGCTACATCAAAGAAATCGTCTTTTTTATAATCCACATTATCAAGTTGATTGTCGTGAATAGCATTGATGATAGAACGTGTGTATTTTAAAGAGATACGGTTACCAGTACCGTAAGCTCCACCAATCCAACCTGTGTTTACTAACCAGACTTTAGTGTCGTGCTTGTTTATTTTGTCCGCTAGCAAATTAGCATATTTTTTAGGTTCCCAAACCATAAATGCGGCTCCAAAACAAGTAGAGAAGGTAGCTGTTGGTTCGTCAATTCCCATTTCAGTACCAGCAATCTTAGCTGTATAACCATTGATAAAATGATATTTTGCTTGCTCCGCAGTCAACTTTGAAACAGGTGGTAAAACTCCAAATGCATCACAAGTTAGGAATATGATATTTTTGGGGTGTCCAGCGTAACAAGGAATTTTGGCATTCGGAATATATTCTATGGGATAAGACGCTCTTGTGTTTTGAGTCAAAGAAACGTCATCGTAATCTACTTTGTGTGTAGCCTTATCAAAAACAACATTTTCTAAGATAGTCCCGAATTTAATAGCATTAAAAATTTCAGGTTCTTTTTCCTCCGAAAGGTTAATGGCTTTAGCATAACAGCCTCCTTCTATATTGAATACGCCGTCATCAGTCCAGCAGTGTTCATCATCTCCTATCAATTGTCGGTTTTGGTCTGCAGAAAGTGTTGTTTTTCCCGTTCCTGATAGCCCAAAAAACAAAGCAATGTCTCCGTTCTTGCCTTCGTTAGCAGAGCAGTGCATTGACAATACGTCGAGCTTAGGCATGATGTAGTTCATAATGGTAAAAACACCTTTTTTCATTTCTCCTGCATATTCTGTACCTAGAATAACGATTTCATTTCTCTCGAAACAAATATCTACACTGGTACGAGAATTCATGTATGTAGTGTGCGGATTGGCGGGAAATTCACCAGCATTATAGATGACATAGTCTGGCTCTCCAAAGTCTTTTAATTGCTCTTGTGTTGGTCTTATTAACATATTGTGCATAAAAAGAGCATGATATGGACGAGTACAAATAACTCTAATCTTTTTTTGATGTTTAGGGTCCCAGCCAGCGTAACCATCAAGGACATAGATTCGAGTACGTGTGTTGAAGTAGTCGATAGCTCTTTGTTGGTTAATGCTAAAGGTGTGGTCGTCCATTTTGATGTTAATGTCTCCCCACCAAACATCATTACTTTCAGCATTATCTGTAATTCTTTTGTCTTTCGGTGAACGACCCGTTTTTTGTCCCGAAGTAAGAATTAATGCTCCTTTGTCAGAGATTGCAGCTCCTTCATCAAATTCAATCGCATTAGCATATAATTTTGCAGGTGCAGCATTGCGAAGAATTTTTGACTTGGTAATGCCGTACTGATTGAGGTTGAAATTTTCCATTGTAAATTAATTTTTTAGGATACAAATATAGTTTTGTTTAAACCTAAAAACACAATTATTTATGGAGAAACATATAATATTTTACATTTTATATGGAATAAAATACTTTCTGTAAAATAAACAATAAGTAAACTTTATTCTTGTTCCTTAGACACTATGTACGAGTTTTTTATTCGTTTTTATTAAAACCATAAACTATATGGTCTTCGAATTTATTAGGAAAATGTTCTACTCCTTCAAACCCAAGCTCTATGTCTCTTCCGTCATATGGAATATAGGCGGTTTTGAAAATATAATCCCAAATAGAAAGCGTTAGCCCAAAATTTACTCCATTAGAGAAATGGTTGGGTAGCTCTTTGGCATGATGCCAAATGTGCATAGATGGACCATTGAAAACATATTTTATGTATTTTGAAATAATAAAATATCCGAAAGTCGCACCTACTGTGGCACAACTGGCTACTATCAAAACGTCTTTAATAGAAAAATCGATTAAAAGAAAACTATAGATAGCTATTAATATTCCTATGATTGAACCTATAAAAGTCCCCGTAATTTTGCTTGGAATTCTAAAGTTAGAATGATTGTAATGCCCTATAATTAAGGTGAAAATGTGAATTACAAAAAAATCATAAAGTCCTATTCCTAATAAACTTAGTGGTAAGTATTCAATTGTTCGATAAACTACATTTTCCATCCAATGGTAACGCAAGTGAGCGGCAAACCCCATTTCTCTTACAGAATGATGAACTTTATGAAAAGCCCATAACTTTTCTGTACTATGCAATAGTCTATGAGTCCACCACTGCACAAAATCTCGGACTAAAAATCCAATCAATAACACCAACCAATATGGAGAATGGTACAAAGGGTTCATTTGAGTTAAGTCAATACTAGTTATGCTAAGGAATAAAGTATTGAAAAAGTTAACCACTAAATCGGAAGCGGCATTGTAAATAATCAGACTAAAAAGAAAGAAATTGAAAAACATATAGAAAAAATCTATAAAAAAGTCTTTTCTAAATTTGGCCTGTCCTTTTCTCCAAGGTATAATCCATTCTACAAACATAAAAAGAATAGAAATACCCAAAAGCCAATAGAAATAATTTCCCCAATGAGGAGTCGTAACCTCTTTCCATAAATAATTAGCATACCCAGTATAACTATTGATAATGCTTTCGAACAAGTTCATAATATAAATTTGTTTATAAAATAACTACTTTTGAACACTCAGTAAAGCTTCTGGTTTAAAAATATAAAAAATATGCATCTTAAATCGGGTATTCATGAAAGAAGGATATTAGGAGTAGACCCAGGTACTAATTTTTTGGGCTATGCACTTATTTCGATTAGAGATAAGAAAATATACATTATGGAAATGGGAACTTTGAAATTAAATCATATCGAAGAACACCATAAACGATTAGAACGCATTTTTAACAAAATCACCTCTTTAATTGATGCGTACAAACCGCAAGAGTTATCTGTGGAAGCTCCTTTTTTTGGTAAGAATGTTCAGTCGATGCTTAAATTGGGTAGGGCTCAAGGGGCTTCGATGTTGGCAGCAACTTTAAAAAACTTGGTTATCCATGAATACGCACCCAAGGCTATTAAGAAATCTATTACAGGAAATGGAAATGCATCCAAAGAACAGGTGGCAAGTATGTTGATTCAGATTTTTGGGAGAAACTTAGATTTAAAAGAATTAGACATGACGGATGCTCTAGGGGCGGCCGTGTGCCATTATTTTCAACAAAGCAGTAAGGTGCCTACTTCTAATTCTTCGTCTAAAAAAAGCAATAGTTGGGGCGACTTTATAAAAAATAACCCCAATCGATTGAAGTAAGTTTATATTGAATTAATAAACACCAGTAAAGCTTCTCTATCTTCTCTTGATAATTGCTTGAACGACTCTTTCGCTTGTTCGGCTTCTCCTCCATGCCATAAGATTGCTTCTGTTACATTTCTCGCACGACCGTCATGTAATAAACGAGTATGACCATTAACGACTGGCATTAGACCGATACCCCAAAGCGGTGGCGTTCTCCATTCTTGACCATTAGCTTCAAAAGAAGGACGATTGTCTGCCAATCCAACGCCCATGTCATGTAGCAGTAAATCAGTATAAGGAAAGAACGTTTGGTTTGAAAGGGAAGGAATACTTGAATTTCCTGTTTGTTGTTTGGGAGTATGGCAACTACTACAATTAATTTCTTCGAAAAGAACTCTTCCCTTTTGAAATGTTTCATTTTCGTAGTTTCTGACTGCGGGAACAGCAAGCGTTTGAAAATAAAAAGTAGTGATGTCTAAAGTAGCATCGGTGATGTCTAGTTCTCCGTTATGATTACAATCTTCTTGTTCGAAACAAGTTTCTTCTGAAAATAAGGAGTTTGTAATGCCCATATCTTGGTGATAAGCATCGGCAGTTTGTTGAAGAGCCGTAGGGTTTTCAGCTTTCCACCCAAATCGTCCCAAAGTTTTAGTTTCTTCTTTAATATTCCAAACCATATTGGCTTTACCAGAAATACCGTCTCCATCAACATCATTTTCATCAACTTTATTAAGGATATCTTCTTCGGGTATTTCTTCTAACAACCCTAGCCCAAAAACAGCAGGAGCCACCCTTGGTGAAATCATAATATCCGTTGGAATGTTATATTGAGAACTAGTGATAGAATATTCAGGTTTATGGAGCGTAACTTGCGTCCCATCAACAAAAGAAACGATTTCTTCTATTTCTGTTGCTGTAAAAGTAGCTTCTTTTTCTACACCAAAAACTGACCTGTTTTGTAATTGCGTTCCCAAAAATGGCACTCCTTTAGGTCCTCCAAATTCACCCAATCCAGAAATACTTAAACGGATTAGAAAGCCTGACAATTCATTCCCATCAAGAGAAGGTCTCGAACGACCATTTTTGATATGACACGATACACACGAATTATTATTAAAAATAGGCCCTAATCCAGGATTCACATCTGCGGGTTCTGTAACGAAAACTTGCTCAAATGCTAAATCACCTTCCAAGTGTTTGTCAAAATTTGCTGGAGTTAAGTTAGGGGCAGGCGTAGCAAAAGCATTACTCGTAATATCAAAAATAGTGGTTTCTCCACCAGCCATTACAAAGTCTGGAATAGATGGAGTTGGTTCAACAGTGTCAGTAATGCTATCGTCATTTTTACAAGCAGAAAAAAAGACAACTAATGTTATTATTAAGGGTAGAAAATTCTTCATAGGAAAAAATAAATGGTGTTACCACCCACAAAAAATAATTGGGCAATAACACCATAATTAAGCGTTTTATAAATTGGATATTAAAGGAACTAATTTACTTTCTAATGTAGTTTGCAAAGTTCTAACACTTTCTTGTGCTGCCTGTGCTTCGTCATGCGTATCACTTGAAGAAGGAATCGCATCGGTGAATGTGCCAGGAATAGCTTGAATTGCATCAATAGCTGCTTGAATCTCATTTTTAATTTGAGCGTCTAAATTCGCATCAGATTCAGCAATAACTTTTGACAAACCATCATTCCTTTTACCTACATAAATATTTTGAATACTAATGATATTGTTCGTAAAATCAGTCTTTGAGTTATTACTAAACTGGCTTTCTTCTAATCTTACATCTTGTTGTTCGATAGGGTCATTTATTTTTCCATTACCAACCTCATCTGCAATACCTAAAATTCCTGCTGCCAATTCTTCCAATACTGCTTTTTGGCTCTTATAAACATTATTACCATCTTGTCCTGCTGTTAATAAGTTGCTAACAAAATTACCACCAGAGCTTTGCCATGCAGAAATTAAAGTGCTTGCATCATCAGCTAAAACTTCCGTGGTAGAAACTAAATAATTTAATTCTCTATCGGTTAATTGGTTTGCTGTTTTATTGCTATCTCCTCCCCATAATAAGAATTCGATAGTATGAAACCCTTTTAAAGTTCCTTCCAATGAATTAACAAATGTTTTAGTTAATTCATCGTTTCCATCAAGTACTGCTTGTAAATCAGTTCTATTTACGGGCCAGCTATCTAATGCTGGGTCAATTCCGTCAGTATCCACTGGACCAAAAAGAAACCCTTCAGAACTTTCCCAAGGAGCACGTGTTGCTACCCAAGCATCTCTTGCTGCTGTAAGGTTTGCTTCTGTTTTTGAGTCTTGTAATACATTGACTGCCGTTAATAACCCTTCTGCATTAGTTTTTAAATCTGAATATGTAGTAACGATAATATTGTTACTCAAATTTGTGATTACTCCAGAATAGTCTGCTTTTTCTGTAGTTATTGGAACAACTGGTGAGTCATCATCATTACAGCTTGATAAGTTAAGTGCTATGATTCCAGTTAGGAATAATAGACTTAAAGATTTAAACGTTTTCATTTTTTATGAATTTTTAAAATTTAAACCCAATACCTGTTGAAAAAGTGTTTTCCGTTTCATCAGAACCTAATACACGATTACTATATTGAGCTTTTAATACAATTTGAGGATGTGGGTAATAATTAATTCCGCCAGTTAGAACGCTTCTTTCCCAGCGAGGATTATCAAAAATTTCGCCTTGTGTACTGAACATACTGTCGTAATATTCATATCTACCAAAGACATAAAATTCTTGATTTGTTTCTTTAAATAAAGGCATGAAATTGTAGGCAATTTCACCAAATGTACCAACTGCTGATTCTCCGATTGGCGTTCGTTTTACATTAAGATTATTTGATAGATTTCTATTTAGCCCCGAAATTGCTTCGGAGTTTGATAATGAACCAAACATGGCATAGGCTCTTGCTCTCCATGGTTTTTTATCCCACATAAAATGAAAGTCATAAACTCCTATTTGCCCTCTGATTTGGGTATCTTCTTTGGGTCTATTTCCTGTTGAATTTCCGAAATAGGCAGAAACTCCTATTTCGCTATTTGGAGCAAATTTATAATCTAATCTACCTGCGAAAGCTAAATCATTTGCATTGACCGTTTCAAACCTTTTTTGATAACCTCTTCTTACCCAATTTGCAGAACTAAAACCTGTAGCATCTAAACCATTAATTAAGTATAGTTTGTAAGACCATTTTTTTCCTAAATCTCCCGAAACTTCAATACCGTGTTCGTACCAACCTAATGGCAGTATTGTATTTTCAACTTCGGAACGATGGGTCGTAAAATATTCAGTTGGGTCATCTAATTTAGAAGCCAAGCCCATGTAAAATCTAAATTTTCCCAATCGAATATTTAACCAATCGTTTATTTTGAATAGAATATTTATTTGTTCCAAAATAACTTCACCACCTGCTTCAATCTCTTGTTCGAATTCTCCGAACTCTTCCAATAAATCAAATTCCATAGTTGCTCCTGTTCCTCCATGCTCGAATTCAATTTCAGATTTAAATTCTATCTTATCATTGAAATGATACCCTAAATATAGGTTTAACCGCTCTGCGTCAAAAGCATTTCTTCGATTAGGGTCAGTCTCCCAATCGAAAGAATAGTAATTCACTATTCCATAGCCTTTCAAATACCCTTTCTCTTTCCATGTATCTATTATATTTTCATCAGTAGATTGAGAAAAAACTATAGTCGAAAAAGAACTTAATAAAAAGCAGAAAAGTAAATAACACAGTCGTAAATCAACTTTCATTGTATTTAATTAGATTTAGTCTAAATAAATACAAATGTAATTTCTTTTTAAAAATTACCAACATAAATAGATTATTTTTTTAACTTTTTTCTATTTCAAAGAGCAAATGTGGCGTCGAAAGAAATTGATTAGTAATACAATATCTATTCAATATTTTTTATCTTTGAAAGTTATGAACAGCTATTTCAAAAGAACATCACTTGCCAAAATTTCACCTCATGAGTTGGATAATGCTCTTGAGAAAGGGTGGTATCGCGCTGGACAAACAATTTTTACCTGCTCATTCGTAATGATAGAAGGTAGTATTTATTCAGCTATCTGGTTGCGTCAAGAAATTTCAAAATTAAAATTTTCAAAAAGGCGAAGAAAAAGGCTGAAAGAATTTAAGAATGAATTTGAGGTTAGTTATCAGCCTTTTGAGATGACGGAAGAAAAAATCGAATTATATAAATTGTATAGAAAGCATTTTAAGGGAGACCCTTCTTTTTCTATTCAATCAAACTTAGGGTATTACCCTCAAGGTGAAAATATTTTCAACTCCTATGAAGTATCGCTCCGAAAAAATGGAGAATTAATTGGTTATACCGTTTTTGATTTAGGCGAAGAAAGTATAACATCTATTATATCGGTTTATAATAACTTCGACCCCCAATACGAACCCCTTAGCATCGGAATCAATACGATGTATTTAGAAATGGAGTTTGCTCAGGAAAATAAATTCAAATATTATTATCCAGGCTATTTTGTTCCAGGAAACGAACGGTTTGATTATAAAATTAAGATATCTAAAAGCTTGGAATTTCTTGATTATTTCAATCAAAAGTGGCTTTTTATGGATAATTATAGTACCGAAAAAAATGACTTTATAGAAGTTCTATCCGATAAACTGTTTTATTTATTGGATTTAATGTTCGATGCTTATGGTTTTGATACCGATTGTTGCGAAGAAGGGTATGTTTGTCAATATAATTTATTCGAATTAAGTACTTTGAATTTAGAAATGGGCAAGATAAACCCTAACTTATGGCATCCACAATATTTGAATTGTTATTTATGGAAAAACAACGATGAAACTAAACATATCGTAGTTTATAACTTAAACAACAAAAAATATGAGCTTTTACTTTGTGAATTTGACAATATAAGGAGTAAGGTAAATGCACCGGGGTTGCCCGAAAACTATCCTATATATATGATTACAATTCGGGAAACTATTTTGGCGAGTGAGAAGGCAGAGGAAATTGTGGAAAAAATTAAGGAGTTTGAATTTATGTCGTAAAAAAAGGTATGGAAATCAAAAATACATTTCAAGAAACAAGTAAGTCGGATTGGTTAGAAAAATTAGCTATTGATTTACCTCAAATCGATATTGCAAAATTGGGTTACAAACCTGATGAGAAGTACGGTTGGTCGGCTTTTCATCATGCCGATGATAGGAAAGGTAAAGTTGATGCTCCTATTTTTAATTATTCGGATTGGTTGATTGGATATACTTTTGATTCTTCAAATATTGGAACTTTACTTGATAGTCTTAATAATGGGGTGAACGCTCCTATTTTTAAATGTTCGTTAGATGAAATCAGGAAAATAAAGGGTGTTAATTATGATTTTATTCAATCCTTTTTTGAAGTAAATAATACCGTTTCTGAACAAGAAATTGAAAATATTGAGCATGATTTTGACGGTTCTGTTCTAATAAATTATTCAACTTTTATGGATTCGGGTGTTAAGTCCAAAACACTGAAAGTAAAAATTGAAATTCCAAAAACTAATGATGAAAATAAGGTTGAAACGTTGAAAAATGTACTTTCTAAAGTCAATAATTTATTCCAAAAAGGCATTCAATCCAACCAGATATTTATTGATTATGAATTAACTAAAAACCATTATTTAGATATAGCTTGTTTGCGAGCATTGAAACTTTGTATTGCCAAAATTCAACAAGAAAATTCATTGCCGATTGAAGATGTTTTTTGGAATGCAACGATAACTTCTGAAAACGAGTCGGATTATCACAATTCTATTTATAATACCTCAAAAGCCATTTCTGCGATTTGTGGAGGCGTTCATCGAATTGACATTATTCCTAACCCAACAATTGCCACTGATAAAATAGATTCACAAAAACTATTTATTGAAATCCAACAGCTATTACAATTAGAATCGAAATGGAAAAGTAATGATGCGATGGCGGGCTCTTATTTCATTGAAAACCTAACCGACCAAATTGCGGATTTATTGATTAAATAAGTTGTTTTGTCATACTTGGATTAATTTTCAATGAACTATTCTGCCAATAAAATCTATTTATTTGCCAATATGTCAGATAATTCGTGTTGGTATATCAATTGTTCATACTACGGCATAAGTAGAGAAAGAGAATCTTTCAATTTTTGTAAAATTAAAATCAAAACAAAATATTATAGCTATGCAAAAAGGTAATATTTCGGTTCAAACGGAGAATATATTTCCGATAATCAAACAATTTTTATATTCTGATCAAGATATTTTTTTAAGAGAATTAGTTTCTAATGCTGTTGATGCAACCAACAAATTAAAAGCACTTTCTTCAAAAGGTGTTTATAAAGAAGAAGTGGGCGATACAACGATTGATGTAATCGTTAATGAAACTGAAAAAACAATCACTATCCGTGATAGAGGAATTGGAATGAGTGAGGAAGAAGTGAATAAATACCTTAATCAAGTAGCATTTTCTTCTGCATCAGAATTCCTTGAAAAATATAAAACGGAAAGCATCATTGGGCATTTCGGTTTAGGTTTTTATTCTGCTTTTATGGTTGCGAAAAGAGTAGAAGTGGTTACTAAATCTCACCAAGGTACTCCTGCGGTAAAATGGTCTTGTGAAGGTGATCCTGAGTACACGTTGGAGCCAGCAGAAAAACAAGAAAGAGGTACAGATATTATTTTGCACGTAAGTGATGATGCTGAAGAGTTTTTGAAAAAAGATACGATTCAAGGTCTTTTGGATAAATACTGTAAATTCTTGTCAGTTCCTATTCGTTTTGGTACGAAAACAGAGACTGTTCCTGTTGAAGACGCAAAAGAAGATGACGAAGAAAAAACAAAATCTATCGAGGTTGATAATATCGTAAACAACCCGAACCCACTTTGGAAAAAATCTCCTTCTGAATTAAAAGACGAAGATTATATTAATTTCTATAATGAATTATACCCAATGGCTGAAAAGCCGATGTTTTGGATTCATTTAAATATTGATTTTCCATTCAACCTAACAGGGGTTTTATATTTCCCTAAGGTTAAAAATTCATTAGAAGTTCAGAAAAACAAAGTTCATTTATACAGTAACCAAGTTTATGTTACGGATAATGTTTCTGAAATCGTACCTGAGTTCTTGACACTTTTACACGGTGTAATTGATTCTCCAGATATTCCGTTGAACGTTTCTCGTTCTTACTTACAGTCAGACAAAAACGTTAAGAAAATCACGAGCTATATTACTAAAAAAGTAGCCGATAAATTGAACGAACTATTCAAAAAGGATAGAAAAATGTTCGAGTCTAAATGGGCTGATTTAGGTTTGTTTGTGAAATACGGAATGGTTACTGAAGAAAAATTCTACGATAAAGCGAAATCATTTGCTTTGTTAGAAAACATCAATAACGAATACTTTACGATTGATGAATACAAAGAAAAAATTGAGGCGACTCAAAAAGATAAGCACGACAAAATCGTAAATATCTATACTTATAATAAAGACGAGCATCATACTTATATCAATGCAGCAACCAATAAAGGTTACGATGTATTGAATTTTGATAATGTGATTGATAATCACTTTATGCAACAATTGGAGTATAAATTAGGTGATGTTACTTTCGTAAGAGTTGATTCAGATACGCCAGATAATTTGGTTCAGAAAGACGAGACTGTTGAATCTGTAATGTCTGAAAAAGAGCAAGAAAAAGTAAAAGGACTTTTTGAAGCTATTCTAGATAAAGGCAAAGAGACATTACAATTGAAACCTCTTTCTGCGAACGATGCGCCTGTATTAATTACTAAGCCTGAGTTCATGCGTAGAATGAAAGAAATGCAAAGTATGCAAGGTATGTCTGCAATGATGCCAGATATGTACAACGTAGTTATCAACACGAATCACCCAGTTGTAGCTCAAAAATTGGCTACTTCTGAAAGTGAAGATGATAACAAAAAATTGACGCAATACCTTTACAACTTGGCTCTATTGAACCAAAACATGTTAAAAGGGGAGCAGTTGTCTAAATTTACTGCCGAAACGATTGCTTTACTTCAAAAGTAATCTAATCGTTTAGTTATATAAAAAAGGTGTTATTTCTGGATTGAAATAACACCTTTTTTGTTTTATTATTCATCTTGAATGTAACTGTTTTATAAAAAGTTTTTCTACTACTTTTGATGATGGCATCAAATGATGCCATCATCAAAAACTTAGTTCATTCAAGTCCCAAAAATTAAAACATATATCAACAAACCGTTTTCTCTTCCCATAATTTAGAAGGATATTTCCCTTCCTCTACCATCTTTTTGAAAGATTTCATTACGATAGGTTTATCTTCTCTATAGGTTACGCCAAACCACTGAGCATTGGTTTCGATAACTTCAAAATTCGCTTGATTGGTATTGATTAACTCATCCACGTAACTAGGAATAAAGTACTCCGCTTTAGGGTCAGTAGGATTTTGATCCACAAATTCTAAGAACCCTCTTTCAATATGTTCAAAAATAGAAGGGTGGAACAACCAGAAATTCATTGAAACAGGTGTATTTTCATCTAATTCACTAGGGCCATTAAAGTTTTCAGTCTCATGAGTAATTTTATCTCCTGATCGAGTTATTTTTAAAGCCTCTTCTATTGATTTTAAATTTCCATTTTCATCTTTAGTACAAACACCTCTATTCACGTGACCATGATCAGAAAGTGTGTTGTTTAGCACATAAGCAACTAAACTATGATTGGTAGCGGTACATTTTCCTTGGTCGATATAATCCGCAGCCGTTTTGAAGCTTTCTTGACCATAATAATCATCCGCATTTATAACCGCAAAAGGTTCGTTGATAACATCTTTAGCCACTAGAACAGCATGTCCAGTTCCCCAAGGTTTTTCTCTATAAATTTTAGACAAATCTCTACCACCGATAGGAGCGTCAAACTCTTGATAAACAAAAACTACTTCAATCTTGCCCTCTAAAGAAGACATAAATTTTGCTTTGAAAGCTTCTTCAAATTGTCTTCTGATAATGAAAACAATTTTATTGAAACCACTCTGAATGGCATCATATATTGAATATTCTATTATTGCTTCTTCGCTAGGACCTACTCCGTCTATTTGTTTTAATCCTCCATATCTGCTACCCATTCCAGCAGCAAGTATTAATAGTGTTTTTTTAGTTTCTTTCATTGTTATGATTTATGAAAATATGGGCATAAAAGTATATAAAATATAGACTTTTATAACATGTTTTGTAGAAGTTTTGATAAAAAATGCAAATATCATTCCATGTTATAGGGCTTAATTTATATATGAACGAGTTGTTTACCGTTTTTTGAGTAATTCCAAAGATGGCTAATTAACAAAATTTTAATAAACTTTTTATTTTTAAAAATCGTATATTTGTTACTCATTCATTCTCCCTCAACCGATTGTATTATTAAATTTTAATTTAGGATCTCTTTAAACCTAGATTTTGTTTTGATGTCTTAATCAAACTATATAAGACTAGAATCAATAATATTTTACCCTGAACATCAATAAAAATTTAAGTATGGTACTACGTGTACAATTGTTGCTAACTATTCTGTGTGTTTCCACATCCTTACTTTTTGCTCAAGAGAATCGTACTTATGATGGTACTAACAATAACATTTCTAATCCGAATTGGGGCGCTGTTAATGAAAACTTATTAAGAATTTCTGGAAATGGATATGGAGACCAAATATCATCTATAGGTGGGGCGGATAGGGCTAACCCTCGTGATTTGTCTAATCAGTTAGCAGATCAAGAAGCACCTATAAATGACCAGTTAGAACTTTCTACTTTTGTTTGGGTTTTTGGTCAATTCATCGATCACGATTTGGGATTTACTAATGGCCATCCGACAGAAAGTGCTGATATTCAAATACCTGTAGGTGACCCTGTAATGGATCCTATGCGTACGGGTACACAGGTGATCAGAATGAAAAGGAATAGCTATGACCCCAATACGGGTACGAGCACTTCTAACCTTAGAATGCATCCCAATTTAATTACTGCTTATATAGATGGTTCTGCGGTTTATGGTTCTACGCAAGAACATGCGGACTGGCTAAGAACATTCGAAGGAGGAAAACTGAAAACATCAAGAGGTAATCTATTGCCATATAATACAATTGATGGCAATATAGATTCAGAGATTGATGAAAATGCACCCCATATGGAAAACGAGTTGGCTCAGTTTTTCCAAAAAATATTTGTAGCAGGAGATGTAAGAGTCAATGAAAACATTTCACTTACAACAATGCATTTAATCTTTATGAGGGAACATAATCGATTAGCGGATTTATACGCTAATGAAAACCCTACTTGGACAGATGAACAAATTTATCAAAAAGCTAGAAAGTTAGTTGGAGGAAAAATTCAAAATATATTAAATAATGAATGGTTGCCTTCTTTGGGCGTTCATTTAGACCCTTACCAAGGTTATGATGAATCTATAAACCCACAATTATCAAATGTATTCACTGCTGCGGCATTTAGAATAGGGCATACGTTATTGAATTCTACCATTCTTCAAATAGATGAAACAGGAGAACATATTGCTGGTGATACATTAGAACTAAGAGATGCATTTTTTAATCCCGTTGCCGTAGCGAACAGCATTCCTGAGGATATAATTAGAGGAATGGGCGTTCAGATTCAACAAAAATTTGATATTCGAGTAATTGATGATGTTAGAAATTTATTGTTTGGAGCACCAGGTTCTGGCGCTGGAGGGTCAGATTTAATGGCGATTAATATTCAAAGAGGCAGAGAAAGAGGTTTGGGTGATTATAATTCAATTCGAGAAGCTTACGGATTAGAAAAACTTACCGAATTTGAACAAATAACGAGCAACGCAGAATTGGTAGCGGTGTTAAAAACGGCATATAGCAACGATATTAATAATATTGATGCATTTGTAGGAATGGTAGCTGAAGAAGCACAAGACAAAGGAATCTTTGGACCAACAGTTCATACTATTTTAAAATACCACTTTTCTAATTTAAGAGATGGAGACCGCTTTTACTTTTTGAATGACGAGGGCATTACAACAGAAGAAAAAGAAGAAATTTCTTCAACACGTCTTTTAGATATTATTGTTAATAATACAGATATAGAATTAATGCAAGGTAATGTTTTCAAAATGATGACGATGAAAGCGTTAGAAGAATGTGAAATGACATCTCCTTTAGTGGATATTAATGGAAATGTAAAAAGCCTTAATGGGAATAATTTAGAATCTGTATCTATTAACTTTGAAGCAAATATTAATACAGGCCAAGACCAAACGGACGGAGAAGGCAACTTTTCAATAAATAGAGTTCCTGCTTGTTATTCATATTCTTTAATCGGAGACCGTAATACAAACCCTACAGAAGGAGTCACTACATCTGATATTATTGGAATTATAGACCATATCCTTTTGAAATCTCCGTTTACTACTCCTTATCAATCTATAGCAGCAGATGTTACTAACGATGATAGAATTACAGTTTCTGATATACAAGAAATTCGTAGCTTAATATTAGGTAACCAAGATGAATTTTTTAATGTAGATTCGTGGAAATTTATAGATAAAGACTTTGATTTTGGAATCAATGATTTATTGAAAAACTTACCAGACTCTATCTTTTTACCTAGCTTGGTTGATAATATGAATATAGACGTTATCGGTATTAAAATGGGTGATATTAACAGCAACGCTAATCGTATAGATGTAGCACAACCAAGAACTTCAAAAGTTCATAATATAGCTGTACATAAGAATAATGAAAATGGAAGCTTGGTTTCTATTGATATCAATATTGAAAAAATAAATGAAGTTTCAGGGTTTCAATTTTCGTTATCAACGATAGGAAATGCAGAGATTGTTGACGTGAGCAGTGTGGCTATCGAAAATGAAAACTTTGCTTGGCATTCGGATATAAATACGATAACAAGCAGTTGGAATGGAAACTTAACAGATGGAAACATCTTAAATATAGTAATTGATAACCCTGACGGTGCTGACCTTAGTGACATTTTGATCTTGCATGATAGAATTACAAAAAGCGAAAGCTATGATAATAATATCGAAGTACATGACCTTAATTTAACATTTGCACCCGAAGAAGGTAATGCTACCGCTCAAAATATGGTGTTCGAATTTGCAGGAAATAATCCATTTAGTGAATCAACGACATTAGCTATTCAGACCTTAGAAAATGCTACGTTGGAAATTTACAACATCGATGGAAAGTTAATTGAACAACAATTTATTAATGGGGAGCAATTTGTTCAATTAATAGACATTACGGAACAAAGCACTCCTAAAGCGGGTACTTATATTGCAAAGCTAACTACACCTAACTCGGCTCAAGTATTAAAATTAGTAAAAATCTAATCAATCCCGCAGCTAATAAAAAAGCTCAAAATGTAGTTTCTACATTTTGAGCTTTTTTTATGTTCTTTTCTGCCGTTATTCAACGAAACCTAACCTTTTATCGTTTTTAAATATAACGACCTTAGCTTTTGAAAAGCCAACTTCGTTCATCATTGTCAAAGAAGAAAGAGCTTCTTCTTGAGACGAAAAAGTTTCATTTAATAAAACACGTATGTATCTACCCGACTGTTCGGTGGTAAGTTGTTTGCCTAATTTTCTAACTTTATTATACCTAGACCTATTCTCATTGTATTCTTTAACGGCATGAACTTGGATTTTATAATAAACACTTTTATCGTTGTTGCCCGAATAAATATATTCTTGCCCAGTGGGTTTAGTATATTGCTTAATATCTTCTTCTATAGTTGAGGTTGTATTAGTATTAGCTACGTTAGTGTTATTTGTGGCTGGAATTGGTGTTGATGAATAAAATGAACTAACGATTCTTTTGGTACCGTTAGCGTCTCTTGACTCAACCTTTGTGCTTTCAATTGTTTTTTGAACTTCTTCGGATAATGGGTTTTGAGCTATCTTTTGTTCGTTAGATTCAAAAACCAAGTTTTCATTTATGCTTTTACCTAAGCCATCTACAGCTAGCTCTGCTTTTCTATTGTCATCATTAGCAAATGCCCGAATCAAATATTTTTTAGATTCTTCTAGTTCAAAATTGAAGTTACCGTCAGCATCTGTATTTACTTGAGCAACGACATCTTCTATACCTTCGTTTAAATCAATTAACCGAATGGCACTTGGTACGGGCTTCCCTTCAGCATCTAATGCTTGTCCCGCAAACGGAATATGTTTTTGGTCAGGAGTCCCGACAAAATGAAAAATATCTTCATCTCTAGTACTTTGATGCGTTTCGGTTTTTCTATTAGAAACGAAATATCCGTTTACATTATCTTCATTTTGATAGTAGTATAAATCATCCGCAGGACTATTTATGGGAAAGCCTACATTCTTTATTTTAGAAATATTATTAGGACGTCCTTCTGCTAAAAAAATATCGAAACCACCTGTGCTAGGATGTCCATTAGAACTGAAATATAGTTTTTTATTTCTCCTATTAAAATGTGGCGTTAGTTCATCTTTTGAAGTGTTTAGTTTACTTCCCAAATTTGTTGGGTTTGAGAAGCTAGTAGGGGATTGGTTTGCACCTTTCGTAACGTACCAAATATCCATTCCTCCATAACCGCCATCTCTATTCGATGCAAAAAATAAATAATCTCGCCCTTGAATAGTAGCTATTGAAGGTTGGGTGTTCGTAGCATTTTCTACGTTTACATCATTGCCCAATTTCTTAGGAGAAGTCCATTTAGAGCCATTCTTTTTAATGAAATAAATTTTACAACTAGCACTTTGAGTACTCCAAGAGCTCGTTTTTAAATCGCAAATCGTAAAATAGAAGGTATTCAAATCTTCTGTGAAAGAACCGTTACAAATTCGTTTATCTTTAGACGATTTTAGTATTTCTAATTTTTCGGGAGTAGACCAAGTAACATTCTTTTTATTACTTCTTACAATAGATACTTTGTCATTTTTAGTAGCTGAATAATATAAAACCTTATCGTCTTTTAATCCAATAGGGGCAAATTCAATATTTCTCGAATTAATATTTTTACCTAAATGTTCTATGGTATAAGGCGTTGGAGCTTTGGCAAGTAGTTTTGCTGTTTCACAACCTTTTATATATATATCAACATCGTTTATGGTTTGTTCATTTCCTTTTCCTTTTAGATTGTTTTTGAATGAAACTAAACTTGCGATTGCTTCATCGTATTTCCCCGTCTGCATAAGAGATTTTCCATAGAGTAATTCTACGTCATTAAATTCCTTTGATTCATCCTGAATGTCAGAAAGTATTTTCTCTGCCCTTTCATAGTCTCGAACAGTTAGGTACAATTCTCCTGCTCTGTAAGCATGTTTGGGTTTCCCTTTTTTGGAGCGATAAGCTTTTTCATAGTTTCGGGCAGCATCGTAGAAGAGACCGCTACCTTCTGCTACTTTTGCATCTTCTATAAAGTCCTTTGTCTTTTTTTGAGCATTTATATTCGAAATAGAACAAAGACTAAGAATTACGACCATCAGTATAGAAAGTCGAGTGTAATTCGTAAAAAAGAAGATATTTTTTGTCATGATTCCTGATTGAGTATATTTTCAATTATTTTAGGATAAAATTCATGTTCAAGTTTAAGCACTTTTGCAGCGATTTCTTTGGCAGAAGTGTGGGGAATAATGGATACAGATGCTTGATAAATAATTTTTCCTTCATCATATTTCGAATTCACAAAATGAATGGTCATTCCAGACTTTTCATCACCAGACTCACTTACTGCTTGGTGAACATTCATTCCATACATTCCTTTTCCTCCGTATTTGGGCAACAAAGAAGGATGGATATTAACGATCTTGTTTGGATACATTTCTATAATTGATGAGGGCATCAACCATAAGAAACCAGCCAAAACAATAAAGTCAATATTTTCCTTTTTCAGGTGCTGTAACAGCTCATTATTTTCGTAAAACATTTTCCGATTGATAACCAACGTAGAAATTCCCAACTCTTTTGCTTTCCCTAATACTGGGGCGTTGGGTTTATTACTAACTATTAGTTTAACTTCAATGGAAGAATGATTCTTAAAATATGTCGCTATTGACAATGCATTACTTCCTGTTCCCGATGCAAATACTGCTAAACTTTTCAATGACTTTTACTTTTGATTAGAAATGCAAAAAATATTCCAATTTTTTATATATGAATTAAAACTGACATAAAACAAAACAATTACATTCACATTTTTTCAGTAGATGTTAGCTTAAAGTTTCCTAATTTGAAGAAACGTCCCGAGATACCATAAAATAGAATATCGTTCTTATGTTGAATCGAATATTTTAAGGAAGGAACCGTTTGATTCCTTTTGTTAGGTTCTAATACATTCTCATCGATGTCTCCTGCCAGTGTCACTCTATTGATTACTAACCCAGAATCTGAATTTCGATAATATGAACGAACAGGCGTAGTCCCAAACCGAATTGAGTTATTGTTGGGTTGAAAATTTCTTAAATTATTATTGTAAAATATAAAAATGTTATCCTGAACCACAGCACTTAAAAAAGAAGAATAGATTCCTCCATCGTTATAACTTTGCTGCTTTTTCTCGATTCTTTGTGTCCAATTAATTTCTCCGATGGTAGAAATATTCGATATCAAAATATCTTCATAGTCATATTGAAAGTTATTGTTTACGCTTTGGTTATATCGGTTACTTCTAAAAGTAGGAGCAAAAGGATAAGGATTATAAACGCCCAACATGTTATCACTTACCGACCTGATTCTAATTTGTTCAGACAATAGAGTAATACTACCATTTTTGTGTAAAATTACGTCATGTAACACAAAGTCTCTTAACTCTGCACTCGATTCAGAAACTCTTTTTCGGTTTCTCACTTCAGCCATTCTTACTTCTGAACTATAATCGTCAGTAGTTTCGAAAATTACGGATTGGTTTAATAAATCTATTTTAGTGATATAAATACCTCTACTGTTGTCTTCACTTTGGTTTGAATAATAACCGACACAAAGCAATGTGTTGTCTGTCTCGTTGACCTTGAATTTGACATTGCTTAAGTATTTGTTCTTGTAGTTTATTTTATAAGTATTTTTTTCTTCGCCATCGCTTGTGTATGTAAGTAAGTGGTAATTATAGTCAGGAGCATTTTTGCGAGCTTTATCGTTCTTGACTCTACCTAACATGAAAATATTTCCGTTATTATCTATTTGGAAATCTTGAGGCGTGTATTTTTTATCTAAGTAGGGGAGTTTTACATTTTTCTTCCATTCCAAATTCATGTTTTCGTCATAAATATATAGCGAAAACTCTTTCCGTTCTTTATTTTTTACTCCTACTTCATTCACAATTAAGAGTTTGTTTTTGGACTCAGAATGTGTAATATAAAACGCTCCAGTAGTAGCCAATTTCTTAGCATTCATTTGGGCAACCAAATTGATGGGTTTTAGCTGAAAATCATTAGTGATTTCTTGCGAAAATAAGAAATGAGTTTCTTTCCCTTTGTTGTGAAATGATGAGAAAAGGTACTTTTTTCCACCCCAAAAGATAACATCTTCAAACGTTTTTACTTTTTTCCCTTCTTTAAGGTCTAGCCGTTTAGCTCCGACAAAACCCAAGCTGTTATCAAAAGTTTCTAAATATACATATCTCGCATTGGGACTGGGAACCCTTCGAACAATATAAGTTTTGTCTGCTTGTTTTTGAATTTTAACAAGTTGAGTGTTCATTGCCAATTTGTAATTATCACTCCAGTTTATATGTTGCGCTTTTACATTATTAATAAGCAAACAAGCAATAAATAAAAGTATATTCTTCATTCGTTTATTTTTTAATTTATAAAGTGGCTAAATAGTAAAAAGATAATAATATCTAATCTATTAAAACAACGATTCAAAAGCCACAATCCATACATTTCTTACTTTTTTCTTGATTTTTTGTGTTAGAAATCAAGAACTCAACGAAAACAAAATAATTTAAGGTAAAATTATTTATTTGTCATTTTGTTAATCATTGTTACACAAACAATTAATAAAACTAAAGGAATAATTAAAAAGTAAAAAGCATTTACGCCTCCGATAGAATGAAATAATCGACCTACAATCATAGAACCTAAAGTACCGCCCAATGCAGAAAATACGATAATTAAACCAGACATAGAAGAGTGTAACTTCTTTTCTAAGTTACTCAAAACTGTTGAATTTAGTAATGGGTAAATAGGAGCAATAAACAAACCTATAATCGGTAAAGCCAAGCCCAAAAAAGGAACATTCGACAATTTTTCAATAATGGTCACTTCACTCTCGCCAGTTTTTAATTGAGGCAAAATTAAGCCAAGCAAAATAATTGAAACAATAGAACAAAATACAACTAAGTAAAACCATGAAATTCGTTTAGTGAACCAGCCCGCTAAATAACGCCCCGCAGCTAATGTCAATGCCAAGATTGATGCCATTTGAACACTAAGGACTTCTGAAAAAGAAAATATTTTTTGATTAAAACGAGGCAACCACGTCATAATTCCCTGTTCTATCATTACAAAAAAGAACGCTGCAAAAATGAAAACTAAGACCAAAGGGTTTTTAAACAACTGTACCGATTCTGTTAAATCTTCTTTTAGAGAATTTCCTGCTTTTTCCACATTTAATTCGAAAGAAGAAAATAATAAAAATGCAAACGACAGCCCAATAAGTACCGCTAAAAATAAATAAACATTCAGCCAAGCATTGGGGTCTACATCACTATAAAAGAATGGGAATATAAAATACGCTGCTGCAATTCCTATCATAAAGAACCCTTCTATGCTACTCATCATAGAAGCATGTTCTTTTTTAGTTTCTGTTATAACTCCTATTAGTGTATAAACGGATAATTTGATAACAGCAAAACTTACCCCAACAGTAAAAAATAATAGTTTAGTAAATTGAAAGGTGTTGCCCATATACATGCTCAGACAACCAAACATGACTAAGCCCAAGGCTATTAACATCGCTTTTTTGTAACCGAATCTAGGCAAAAAAGAAGCAATTAAAAATGCAACGATGGCTATTGGTAAGTCTTTGAATCCTTCCAACACGGAAGCGGTTGACTCCGTAACACCATAAACATTAATTGACTTTGAGATTACAATTCCTACGCTATTTAATAGAATAGCGAAAACAAAATAATTAATGTAAAGAGAAATTTTTATCTTAAGATTCTTCATTATTGGTTGTTGTTTATTTAATTATCAGTTCTGGTTTGCGAGCCTGTTGCAGAATAGAATTAAAGTATAACTTTGCAGTTTCGTTCATTTCGTTAGCATAGGTAGGTTTTCCTTTAACTAGAAAAATATATTGCAAACACCCTTTTTGGTAATAAAAATCAGCTTCTAATGCATTCTCACCATCAATTTGGAAGAATACACGTCCCATAGCGTTGCACGAACTATTGTTAGGGGAAACAGGGTGAAAAGTACTTAATACGGTTTTGATTCCTGCTCTATTATCAATGCTAGTAGAAAAGTCAGTGTGGTAGAAAACAAAATCAATATAATCTACACTGTCTATCAATTTTGAGTGAATTTCTTTGGGTAGAGGAGGGTAACTAGGTACCGTTTTTACTGTTTTTTGAACCTCGTTTTTAGCTTTGTCTTTGGAAGCTTCATTGCCACAACTTATCCAAATCATTGAAATTAGAAGCAAAAAAATTGATAATCTCATTATGTATTTATTTAAATTTGAAATTAAAATTAACTATTTAACTCGCTTACAAGTTAGCCAAGTTGGAATAAAAACAGTATATTTTTTTTAAAATAAAAATTTATTGATACTAGTATTACAAAACTTATCGAGATTATTTCTGTTATACTAATCGATTTTTTATATAAAACTACTAGTCTATGCAAAATCAATCAATTGTATTTTATGATGGCGAATGTGCGGTTTGTGATGGCTTTGTTCAATTCTTATTGCCAAGAGACCGCCAAAAAAAACTGTTTTATGCCGCTTTGCAGTCCGAAATTGCAAAAATAACACTGAAAAAAAATAAAGAGATAAAACCCGATTTAACGACGATGTTATTCCTTCATGAAGGAAAGTTATATGAAAAATCCACAGCAGCATTGAAAACTTTATATCAGTTGAATATAGGTTGGAAGTTATTGTCCTTCATATTGTTGGGAATTCCAAAGTCTTTTAGAGATGGGGTATATTCCTACGTTGCAAAAAACAGATATAAGTGGTTTGGAACAAAACAAAAATGTATTTTACCACACCCTGAATGGAGAAAACAATTCCTGTGAAAGCACAATGTAATTAAGCGTATTACTTATTTGTAAATATGTAATGTACAAAACTGTATATTTGCATTTCAAATTAACCTTTAACTTTTATAAAATTTATTATGAAAAAGATTATTTTTAGTATACTAAGCGTTGCAATGTTTGGTACTATTTTTATGGCTTGTGGCGGTGACAAAAAAACGAACTCGGATGCTACTGAAACTATAGCTAAAAAGGGAGCGGCGGATGTTAAAATGGAATTAGGAGCTACTTACACAGCAGACCTTGCTAATAGTCAAGTATTATGGACAGGTAGCAAAGTCGCAGGTAAGCACATGGGGACAGTTTCATTGAAAGAAGGAAGTTTGACTGTTAATAAAAGTACACTTACGGGTGGTTCTTTTGTATTAGATATGAACACTATTACCGTAACTGACCTTGAAGCTGGAAAAGGAAAAGAAAAATTAGAAGGACATTTAAAAGGTGGAGAAGGAGAGTCTGCAGACCACTTTTTTAACGTTGCTAACCATCCAACAGCTAAGTTCGAAATCAAATCTGTTCAAACAATGGCTGCGGATGCAGCAGGTAACAATCACAAAATTTCAGGTGATTTGACGATTAAGGGACAAACACACCCTATCTCTTTTCTTGCAACAGTTGTTGTAGCTGGAGAAATGGTTTCTGCTACTGCTCAAAAAGTTATTTTTGATAGAACGAAATTTAATATCAACTATGGTTCTAAAAAAGCATTCAAGGATTTAGTTGCAGATAAAGTTATTAGTGACGATATCGAGCTAAATATCAGCTTGATGGCGAAAAAATAATTAAAAGCAATTGACGATTAAAAAAGAGGGAACTATTAAATATTTAGGTTCAAGTAATAATTGCTGGATTTAAATCGAAAATATAACCTCTCAAGATTATTGCTCTGCCTACTGAAGGCAGGGCATTTTTTATTTTGAAAATTCATTCTAGTGAAAATGCTTATTATATTCGTTGAGTATTTTTTGATAAAAACTAAATAAATGAAAAAGATATTTTTTGTATTGGGCATTTTTGGGATATTATTTTCTTCATGTAATGAGAATAAACAGGCTAAAACGGAATCGTTAAATGCAATGAAAATAACCGAAAAAGTAAACATACCTAAAGAAGTAGAGTTTCCTTCGTTAGATGGACTTATGATTACAGCCAATGTATATGAAATAAATAAAGAAGCTCCTGTTTTATTGCTATGCCATCAAGCAAGATTCAATAAATTTGAGTACGAATCTATTGCCGAAAAGTTAAATGAAAGAGGCTTTAATTGTATCGCCATCGACCAACGCTCAGGTGGCCCAATTGTAGACAGACTTAACCAAACAAGCATCAGAGCTATTAAAGCTAATAAATCAACAGATTATGTCGATGCGGAACAAGATATTCTAGCAGCAATAGATTATGCTGCAAAACGGTATGGTAAACCTGTTACGCTTTGGGGTAGCTCATATTCTTCTACATTAGCGATGTACATAGGTCAAGATAATAAAAATGTAAATGGAGTAATTGCCTTTAGTCCAGGGAATTATTTAGCAGAAAAGAAAGGTTCGTTGATTGACAAACTAAAAGATTTTACAAAACCGTTGTTTGTTACTTCTTCAAAAGATGAAGCTCCTACATTAAAAAAACTTATCAAAAATATAGAACTTAACTCCAAACAAATCTGTTTTGAGCCCAAAGAAAAGGGCTATCATGGTTCAAAAGCATTATGGCCAAGTCAGCCAGATGGTGAAGAATATTGGGAAGCTATTGATTCTTTTTTGGAAATGGTGAGATGATTGTTTATTAATAAAATAAGAATTATTATTGTTACAATGAAGGTGGTATAGTTATTGGTAGAATTTAGTTTTAATACTTTGTACACTGTGTAGTGTATAGATTTTTTTAAAACTTTTTTACAAAATACCCCTATGCAAAAATTCAAACTATTTTCATTGTTAATGGTAGCGTTAGTGCTAGTTCAGTGTCAGAATGATGACTTAGAAGACCAACCTAAGGTCAGCGAAGAAGAGCCTACTGTTACAAACACAGTTTCTGAAGTAGATGAAGAGGAGAGTGAGGCTATTACTGCTGTACTTACCGAAGAGGTAGCTTCTACATTATTATCTGGTACTATCGAAAGTTCCGATGGCACAGCGCTTGCCGAAGCTCATGTTATTTTCGAAGGTAAAACCGTTCAAACAGACGAGTTTGGTTTTTTTAGTTTCCCCGAAAAAGTAGAGGTGAACGCTCAGAATACTTTTATTAAAGTAGTTAAGGAAGGATATTTTGATGGGTTTAGAAGTTTCAAAGCTAATGCTAGTGAAGCGAATATTGTAAATGTACAATTGTTACAAAAAGCAGTTAGTAAACCGGTTTCTTCTGTTGAAGCTACTGAAATTAATATAGATGGTGTTGATTTAAGTTTTGATGAGGAATCTTTTGTATATGCAGACGGAAAACAGGTAGCAGGAGATGTTACCGTTTCTGGTGATTACTTAGATTCTTCTGATGGTCAAATTACGGAAATCATGCCAGGTTCATTGCTTGGAGTTAGAGAAGATGAGGAATTAGTAATGTTGCAGAACTATGGTATGGTAAATATCGAATTGACAGATGCTGAAAACAATGAAGTAGAAGTCGCTAAAGGCAAAAAAGTATCTTTAACATTACCTGCTGAAGAAGATGCTCCGAACGAAATCGGATTATGGCATTTTAATGAGACGCATGGTATTTGGGTACAGTCAGGTACAGCAACTAAGGTAGGAGAAGAGTATTTAGCAGAAGTTACTCACTTTTCAACATGGTTATTAGCAGTTGATGTTGAAGGATATTCTCTTGAGCTTGAAATATTTGACCAGAGTGATGAACCAATGGTAGGTTCTGAAGTTCTAGTGGAGTTTGAAAACGGACGTCCTGTCGGATCTTTCATAACGGATACTGAAGGTAAAATTACATTAGAAAGAGCAAGTGCTACTCAAAAAATGGTTATTAATGTTATTGAAGGGTGTGGAACAATTCCTCCCGTTTCATTTAACGCAATTACGGAAAATACATCTAAGAAGGTTGTTTTTACCATTGATAACAGAAAAGTGGTTGAAGGTGCTATTAGTGGTTGTGAAGATAAATTATCTAATCAAGTATTTTCTTTAGTACATAATTCAGGAGGAAGTAGAAAAATTTACCCGATAGAAACAGACGAAAATGGTAGTTTTCAAGTTTCATTAAACTGTTCTAACTTCGCTACGGATTCTTTCCAAGTTTTAGGAAATGTTACAGGCGTGATAGGAGAGGTTCACCGATCAAATACAGTTGCGGTTGACGATAATATGCTATACTTACAAATATGTATTACCGAAGAGCCAATTACTTTTGAAGATTCAAACCTAGAAAGTGCGATTAGAAGTTGGTTGAAATATGATGGAGAATGGACAAGAGAATATATGGCAACTGTTGATACATTAGATATAGGAGAAGCTAATATTACAAATATCAGTGGTGTTGAACAATTCCCTAACTTGAAAGAATTGTATTTAAATCAAAACAATATTAGTGATATTAGTATTTTAAGTAAAATGCCTCAGCTAGAAACTATTTCATTGAGAGTAAATAATATCACAGATATTAGCCCTTTAGCAGGATTAGTTAATTTGGATAGATTGTTTATACACGAGAATCAAATTTCTGATATTAGTGTTTTACAAAACCTTGAAAATTTAACGACATTAACAGTTTACAAAAACTCGATAACAGATATTAGCCCTATTCTAAATCTTGAAAAATTAGATTTGGCTTATGTTTGTCTTGAAAATGATATTCCGCAATCACAAATTGACCAATTACAAGAAAATTTCCCTGAATTGGATACGGATTGTTTTGATAGAGTTATCACTTTTGAAGATTCAAATCTAGAATCAGCATTAAGAGAGTATTTGGATTATGATGGAGAATGGACAGAAGATTACTTGGCTTCGATAAATACTATAGTTTTAATTGAAAAAAATATTACAAGTTTGAAAGGGTTAGAATATCTGTCTAATATTGAAGTTTTGATAATCGCTAATAATAATATTTCCGACTTTTCACATATTTCAAATCTGACTACGCTAACTAGTTTAAACTTATTTGGAAATCAATTAACAGATATATCTGCAGTAAGTAATCTCACTAACTTAGAGGATATTTCGTTTGCTAATAATCAAATAACAGATATAAGTCCATTGAGTAGTTTGGGAAACCTTAAATCTCTAAGTTTACATACCAATAGCATTTCAGATATTTCTCCAATTTCTAATTTAACCTCTATTACTAAGTTATGGTTACATACTAATCAAATAACCGATATATCGGCAGTAAATAACTTAACTAACTTAGAGTTTATTTCTTCCGAGGGAAATCAAATTACAGATATAAGCTCATTGTTTGAGTTGAATAGTTTAAAAACTGCTTCTGTTTGTCTTGAGAATGACATTCCTCAATCTCAAATCGATCAATTACAAGCTAATTATCCTCAACTAGGTTCAGATTGTTTTGACAGAATAATTACTTTTGAAGACGAGAATTTAGAATCTGCATTAAGAGAATATTTGGGTTATGATGGGGAATGGACTGAAAGTTATCTTGCTTCAATAGACTCTATAGTTTTAAATGATAATGACATTAGTAACTTAACAGGGTTAGAATTTATGTGGAATGTCAAAAAAATATGGATTACCAATAATAATATTTCCGACTTATCAGCTATATCTAATCTTCACACCATAACTAGTTTAAATTTATCTGGTAATAATATAGCTGATATTAATCAATTATCATGGTTGAATAACTTGAAAGAAATATTTATTCAATCGTGTAATATATCAGATATTAGTGTATTTGTCAACTTTAGTAACTTAGAGACAGCGGGGCTTGACAATAATCAAATTTCAGATATTTCAGCATTACAAGGCTTGACGAATTTAAAGGAACTTTTTGCAACCATTAATAATATCTCAGATATTTCAGTATTGTCTAACTTAACTGCACTTGAAAATTTATGGTTAAATAATAATCAAATCTCGGATGTTTCTGTGATTAGAAATTTTACACAATTAATACAGTTAGGGTTAGATGAAAACAATATTACTGATTTATCTCCGATAATGAATTTAAGTAATTTGGTAAAAGCAAATGTTTGCTCTAATAATGTTCCACTAGAGCAAATCAATCAATTAGCTTCTAATTATGCTGATATCGAAACCAATTGTGAAGGGGCTATAGATATAGGAAATCCTGCATTAGAACAAGCTATTCGTGAGACGCATAATTACTATGATGGTTTTACACAAGATTATATTGATGGAGTAACGCATATTGATATTAATAATGAGAATCTTACAGATATTTCAGGAATAGAACATTTCGTAAATTTAGAATCTCTACTAATTGAAAATAATCAAATCTCTGATCTTAGCCCACTTGTAAACTTGACTAAGTTAAGGTTTTTTTATGCTTATGAAAATCAATTTTCAGATATTACTCCTTTGGCAAATTTAACACAATTGGAAATAATCAGTATTGGTAAAACTCAAGTAAACGATATTAGTATATTATCAAACTTAACAAATTTGAGAGAATTATTTTTTCAAGACCTTGGCGTATCAGATATCAGTGTATTAGCTAATTTCACTAGCCTAGAATCGACAGGATTTGACGGAAACCAAATAACAGATATTTCTTCACTACAAAATTTAACTCAATTAAAATATTTGTTTGCAACAAGTAACTCAATTTCAGACATTAGTACTTTGTCAAATTTAACTTCATTGGAGAAACTATATTTAAATGGTAATCAAATTTCTGATGCTTCTGTTATTGGTAACTTTACGCAGTTAAAAGAGTTAGGATTAGATGGTAATCAGATTTCAAATATTAGCAATTTCAATAGTCTTACTAATTTAGTGTTATTAGGAATTAGAGCGAATCAAATTGGAGATATTAGTGTACTAAGTAATTTAACTTCATTAGAAGAATTATATATGAACGCTAATTCCGTAAGTGATATAAGTTCATTATTGGCATTAAATAATCTAAGAATAGCAGTTGTTTGTGAAGACAATAATATTCCACAAGAACAAATCAATCAATTACAAGCAAAATTCCCTAATGCAGAATCTGACTGTTGGGATTAAAATGATTGTAATCAATAATTAATAAACAAAAATCCCCAATAAGTTTTCATGCTTATTGGGGATTTATATTTCTAAGCCATTGCTTTTTTATAATTTTCAGAAACAACATTCCAATCTACAACTTCCATAAAGTTTTGGATATAATCTTTTCTTCTATTTTGGTAATTCAGATAGTAGGCATGTTCCCAAACATCGATTCCTAATATTGGCGTTCCTGTTTGTTCCACAATATTTGACATCATAGGATTATCTTGGTTCGGTGTAGCAGAAACGAAAAGTTTTCCGTCTTTTCCAACAGACAACCAAGCCCAACCCGAGCCAAAAACAGTAGCTGCTGCCGTTTTGAATTGGTTGTTGAAACCTTCCATATTCGTAAAACTATCAGAAATTGCTTTCGTCAAACCCTCAGAAGGTGTTTTTCCACCATTGGGAGATAAAATTGACCAAAAAAGACTATGGTTATAATGTCCTCCACCGTTATTCCTCACTCCAATATCTGCATCTTGATCTTTGATACTAGATAAAATCTGACTTAAATTTTGACCTTTTAGCGGATGACTATCTAATGCTTTATTCAGTTTCTTGACGTAACCAGCATGGTGCTTGGTATGATGAATAGTCATTGTTTCGGTATCGATATTAGGAGCTAAGGCATCGTAAGCGAACCCTAATTTAGGTAATTCAAATGCTTTTGCTATTGTTTTAGCAGCCTCTTTTTTTTGTTGAGGAGCATCTCCGCAAGCGGCTAAAGGTGCTATGCAAACCCCTAAACTGGCAACGCCTGCTTTTTGAATAAAGTTTCTACGTTTCATATTGGAAATTATTATAAATGGTTTTTGATGGAAAGTTAAGATATAAAGTAAAAATAAGCATAAAGGTTTTATCTATTCCGTATTTTTTGAAAAAAGAATTTGAATTGGGTTGCTTATATTTGTATTCCTTTGGAAAATACACAAATTCGTATGGCTAAGACAAAAAAAAGCAGCACCAAAAATAAGGTGACTCCATTAATGCAACAATATCACACGCTAAAAGCAAAATATCCTGATGCTATTTTACTATTTAGAGTAGGCGATTTTTATGAAACTTTTGGAGAGGATGCTGTCAAAACGGCTCAAGTTTTAGGTATTGTATTGACTGCTCGTAACAACGGCGGTTCAAATATAGAATTGGCGGGTTTTCCCTATCACAGTTTAGATACTTATCTTCCAAAACTGGTTAAAGCAGGATTTAGAGTAGCCATTGGCGAACAATTAGAAAAGCCATCTAAAGAGAAAAAGATTGTTAAAAGAGGCGTTGTAGAAATGGTTACGCCCGGGATAACTACGGATAATAAATTACTTGACCAACGAAAAAATAATTATTTCGCAAGCTTACATTTTGGTAAAAAAGATTGCTATGGTTTAGCTTTAATTGATATTTCTACGGGCGAATTTCTAGCCTATGAAGGCAACGAAGCCAATATTATTAAACTACTCAATAGTTTTAATCCCAAAGAAGTGGTATTCGCCAGAAAACATCAAGACTATTTTTCAGAGGTTTTTTCTGATCAATATTATACTTTTTTGCTGGACGAATGGATTTTTACTCCCGAAATGACCGTAGATCGTCTTAAAGAACATTTTAAAGTCAATAGTCTAAAGGGATTTGGAATTGACAATATGCCCGATGCTCAGATAGCTGCTGGAGCAGCTTTGTATTACCTTAATGCTACGGAAAATAAGCAAATTCAACATATTAGTACCATAAACAGAATTCATTTAGATGATATGGTTTGGTTGGATCATTTTACGATTCGTAATCTAGAATTATTATACCCAACTAATCATGATGGAATTGCTTTAATTGATGTTTTAGACAATACGCAAACGCCAATGGGCAGCCGTTTGTTGAAAAAATGGGTAGCCTTGCCATTGAGAAATATGGCAACGGTTAATCGTAGGTTAGAGGTCGTAAAGTATTTTTATGATAACGAAAACACGGGAGATGAAATCTCTTTTTATGTTAAAAAAATAGGCGATTTAGAACGATTAGTTTCTAAAATTCCGTCGGAGAAAATTAACCCTAGAGAGTTAATTCAAATTCGTTTTGCCTTAGAGGCTATCTCTCCGCTCAAAGAATTACTTTCTGCTACGAAACACTCTCGTTTGGATGCATTGCAAGATTCTATGAATACTTGTCAACAATTATTGGATAAAATAACGAACGAAATTTTGCTTGATGCTCCTTTACAATTAAATAAAGGAATGATAATAGCCGAAGGCGTTTCGGAGGAATTGGACGAATATCGAAATTTGATAAATAACAGCAAGCAAATTCTTGCAGATATTCAAGTCAGGGAAAGCGAGGCTACGGGAATAGATAAATTAAAAATAGGCTTCAATAATGTATTTGGCTACTATTTGGAAGTGACCAATAAATACAAAGACAAAGGCTTAGTTCCTGACAATTGGATTCGAAAACAAACGCTTTCCAATTCAGAAAGATACATAACGGAAGAACTCAAAGTCTTAGAAACCAAGATATTGAGTGCTGAGGAGAAAATATTGGATTTGGAGACGGGCTTATATCGAGAATTAGTCCATTTTTCTGCCGAATATATTGGTGCTATTCAATTGAATGCACAAATTATTGCTCAATTAGATATTTTATTGACGTTCGCTAGAAATGCTAAAAAACAGAACTATTGCTTGCCTGAGATGAATGAAGGCTATGCCATTGATATTAAAATGGGGCGCCATCCTGTTATTGAACAGCAATTGCCTCATGATACACCATTTATTGCTAATGACGTAATGTTGGATAACGAAAATCAACAAGTTTTGATGATAACAGGCCCTAATATGGCGGGTAAATCGGCATTGCTTCGTCAGACTGCTCTCATTTGTTTGATGGCTCAAATGGGGTCTTTTGTACCAGCTCAATCCGCAAAATTGGGAATGATAGATCGAGTATTTACAAGGGTAGGAGCTTCGGATAATATTTCTTCTGGCGAATCTACATTTATGGTAGAAATGAACGAAACGGCTACCATTATGAACAATATTAATGATCGTAGTTTGGTTTTGTTAGATGAAATTGGAAGAGGAACGAGTACCTATGATGGAATTAGTATTGCTTGGTCGATAGCTGAGTTTTTACACTCCAATAATATTGCTAGACCCAAGACTCTTTTTGCAACGCATTATCATGAATTAAATGAACTGGCAGAGCGATTTGATAGGGTACAGAATTTTCATATTTCAACTAAAAAAGTAGGTAAAAAGGTCATTTTCCTTCGGAAACTAACTCCAGGAGGAAGCAATCACAGTTTTGGTATTTATGTGGCTAAAATGGCAGGAATGCCTAAGAATATTGTGGATCGTTCCGAAGAAATATTAAAGACACTCGAACAGAAATTTAAAAACACGAACCCGAATGAATCCGAAAAGTCATTAAAAGAAAAAGTTAGTAGCATTCCTACTGCACCTGTTCAGTTGTCATTTTTTGAATACGGTGACCCTGAAACACGCAAGGTTTTAGAAGAAATCAAGGTTTTGGATATGGATGGAATGACTCCAATTGATTGTATGATGAAGTTGAATGAGTTTAAGGAATTGTTGAAAGAATGATTGAAATAAAAACTCCTATTTTTCTCTCACACAACTCAATCTGTAATGATGTCTATTTCTTTTAAACAAAAAAAAGACTAACTCATAATTGAATTAGTCTTTTTGTGTAATCGATTCCATGAACATACTCTTTCGAGTTATTTCTTTTAGAACAACATTTTTTCTTGCTTTCAATCATATACACGAGAATAATTAATCAAAGGTTGGGTGGGTGGCAAAAAAAGTCATTTTTTTATTTTTTAGAGAAGAAATCGTTTTGTGAAATAGGAAAAGCTTGGATTGTTAAATCTCACCAAATGTAATATTGTATTATCTAACATATTAAAAAACTATTATCTTTATTGATTCAACAATTAGAAGTAATTTTCTCATCTATTTTAAATGCCGTTAATGAAATATCAAAACTTGTTAATTGAGGTCGAAGATGATATATTGATGATTTCAATCAATAGACCAAAAGCCTTAAATGCTTTGAATAATCAAACGTTTGAAGAATTAAAAGATTTATTTAGTCAAGATTTTAGCAAGTATTTTGGTGTGATAATAACGGGAGCAGGCGAAAAGTCTTTTGTGGCAGGAGCAGATATTAAAGAGTTTTTATCTTTGAATGAATATACGGCTTCTGAGTTGTCTCGTAGAGGGCAGTTGGTATTTCATATGATTGAAAACACTCCAATTCCTGTTATTGCAGCCGTTAATGGTTTTGCTTTAGGCGGCGGCTGTGAATTAGCGATGGCATGCCATATAAGAATTGCTTCGGAAGAAGCCAGTTTTGGTCAGCCTGAAGCTAAATTAGGGATTATCCCTGGTTATGGTGCGACCCAACGGCTTCCTCAATTAGTCGGAAAAGGCAAAGCAATGGAATTATTATTAACAGGTAGAATGGTTTCTGCCGAAGAAGCATTGCAAATTAGATTGGTGGAACAGGTAGTTAAAAAAGAAGATTTATTAGCAACAGCTAAAAATTTGATTAAAAAAATATCAAAAAATAGCCCTACCGCAGTAGCCGCTTCTATTCGTACTATTCTGGCTGGATATACCAGTGGGGTAGATGGTTATAGAGTAGAAGTTAATGAATTTGGCAAATCTGCCGGTCAAGAAGACTTCAAAGAAGGAGCATCTGCATTTATAGAAAAGAGAAAACCCAATTTTAGAAAAAACAATTAATTATGATACAAACAGATATGCTCATTATCGGTGCGGGGCCTGTTGGGCTTTTTACGGTATTTGAGGCTGGTTTATTAAAACTAAAATGTCATTTGATAGATAGTTTGCCAATGCCTGGTGGTCAGTTGGCAGAAATATACCCGAAAAAACCAATTTATGATATACCAGGATACCCTTCTGTTTTGGCAGGTGATTTGGTTGATAATTTGATGGAACAGATTAAGCCTTTTCAACCTGGTTTTACCTTGGGCGAAACCGCTACTTATATAGAACGATTGAAAGATGGAAACTTTGTAGTCACTACGAATAAAGGAACTGAACATAAAGCCCCTGTGTTGGTCATTGCGGGTGGATTGGGCGTATTTGAACCTCGTAAACCTCCTATTCCTAATATCATTGATTTCGAAGACAAAGGAGTAGAGTATATTATTAAAGATCCTGAGTTTTATCGACACAAAAAAGTGGTAATAGCAGGAGGAGGAGACTCTGCTTTGGATTGGACTATTTTATTGGCGGATATAGCAGACGAAGTTTCTTTAGTTCACCGAAGAAAAGAGTTTAGA
This sequence comes from uncultured Saprospiraceae bacterium, assembly GCA_937922815.1. Lineage (GTDB taxonomy): Bacteria > Bacteroidota > Bacteroidia > Chitinophagales > Saprospiraceae > CALAJP01. The sequence continues at coordinate 7,039 of CALAJP010000071.1, read as the reverse complement.
GGGGCATTAGATTCTGTGGAAAAGGTTATTTCTTTACACAAAAAGAAAAAAATTCAATTAATTACCGAAGCACAGGTGGTGGGTATTCGTGGAGACGAACACCTTTCAGAAGTCTTAATCAAACACAAAACGGAAGGCGATATTATCAAAAGAGCCGACCATTTTGTTCCACTTTTTGGCTTAGCACCTAAATTAGGACCTTTAGCAAACTGGGGTTTGGAAATAGAAAAGAATGCTATCAAAGTGGATACTTTTGATTACCAAACCAATATTGAAGGTATTTTTGCAGTTGGGGATATTAATACTTATCCTGGTAAGTTAAAATTAATCCTTTGTGGTTTTCATGAAGCTACGCTGATGTGTCAAACGGCTTATAAAATTATACATCCCAACAAAAAACTGTCTTTCAAGTACACTACCGTAACTGGAATTGACAGATAGAAATCAAAATAACTGATAGGTTATTATAAAATATCTACTTGAAGTGTCTATTTTTGCACCTTGAGTAGATATTTTTTTGTGAAAAAATTATACAAATGGATAATATCGTAAATATCACGGTTATTGATAGAAATGGAGAACGTCAGGTTTTAGAAGCTCCGACGGATATGAATATGAACTTGATGGAATTTTTTAAAAGTTATGAATACGACGTTGAAGGAACTTGCGGGGGAATGGCTTTGTGTTCTACTTGTCAGTGCTACGTTAAAAGCGAACACGAACTTCCAGAAATGTCTGATGATGAAGAGGCGATGTTGGACCAAGCGTTTAATGTAGAAGATGATTCTCGTCTGGGCTGTCAAATACCAATAACAGAGGCTTTGGACGGATTAGTGGTAGAATTAGCTCCTGCTTTTTAGTATCGGTGTGAAAATTAAAACACCTCGTCTTGAAGTTAATCAAGAGAGGTGCTCGTTTATTTGTATGGGATTTACAAATAATTTTTATTGTTGATAGTTTTTGTCAAAAGTAGTCCAAGGTACTTTTTTATAAAAATCGTTACCGAAGAATTGAATAATTTTTTCAAACTCTAATGGCGACTTATAGTTTTCAAACTTCTGTATAATTTGCCAATTTTCGTCAAATATAAAAATAAGCGGGAGTTTTGCTTCTCCTGACTTTAATTTTTTAGATAATTGGTCTAATCCACTGTAATCACTACTCGAAAATGAAGATAAAACATTCTTTATATCTAATATAGATTGTTTTTTATAATTAATCTTTGTAGCAGCAAATTTAGAATTCAAGATTTGAATAACTTTTCCTCTAGACAAAGACCTGCTGTTAAAACTTTTGCAGTCTGGGTTGTCTGGGTCTTCGAGAATAATCATAACCTTTTTTCCCGCACTAGCTTGGTTTAATGCACCTTCTAATGAAAGCCAATTAATCTCCTGAGCGTTGATAACGCTAGCCAAAAAAAGAAAAATTGAAATTAGCGAAACCTTATAAGTACAATACATAAATTTAATGGTATCTGATAATTTGAAAATCAACTTCTAATCGAAAACTACTCATATATCAGTCCAAATTCAACTATTTGTCGCATTTTAGCTTTGTTTTAATAATTACTTCCTTCTCTTTTAACTAAGCTTTAACGATGACGCGAAATTAGCTGCATTTTAATATCTAATATACGATGGTCTCCTTCTGACTCTAAAAAATTAATCTGATTTAAGCTAGACGAATAATTTAAAGTATTGAAATGGAATATCTCTCAAATCTATTTTGGGGTGAAAAATAAAATTTGTTACAGTTTAATTGGTGTTGATTATAGAAAACAAGTTTCTGGGGTCTATATTGGGGGGTGATAACAAATACAAATTTACAAAAAAGCATAAAAAATAGTCAAAATAACTACACTTTAACCTTTTGATATGATTTGTAGTTAAAAAAGTGGGTTCAATTGCTCTCAAGGTTTTATTTTTTTAATGAATTGGTGTAACTCAAAGCTCTATTTTTTCATATAAAAGGAAGGAACTTTCAATAGTAAAATATTGTTATTTGTAATAGACATTATTACGAATGAAAACCCATCTGATTATTATGAGAAACATCACTATATTATTTTTTTGTCTATTAAATTTTACTCTTTTCGCTCAGCCTCAATACCCGAATTGGAAGCCTTGTTCAGATGTCTCTTGCTCGATGGATAGTATTCAGCATTTCATCCAAAAAAACATTTCTTATCCTACTTTAGCATTGGAAAAAAATGTTGAAGGGGTTGTAATGGTTGGCTTTACTGTTGCAAAGAACGGGCAACCTAAAGATATGAGAATAGTAAAAGGAATTGGTTTTGGCTGTGATGATGAAGCCAAAAGGCTGGTTGCTATGATGAAAAAATGGAATACGGAGCAACATAAAGAAGTGGTTTTGCCCATTGCCTTTAATTTAGATGAAAATAATTCTAATCAATATGTCTTTAAATGGGGCGAACAATATCAAGATTGGTTGAGTGTATCGTCTTTAGAAAAATTATCAAAACAAAATTTTTCGATTACCAACGCTAACGAAAAAGACTTGAAAATAAACGAATTGTATTTGGTTTATGAAAATGGCAGTAAATCAAAAGAGTATTATTCTCCTCGTGGAATTGTGGAACCCAAGGCCAAAAAAATGCTAAGTAAAATGAAAGCGGGCGGAACATTAATGGTCGTAGCTTTTGTGAGCGATAATTTTGAAGAAAAAGAAATTACTCGAATATTTTCTATTGTAGAGTAAGCGTTTTGTATTTTTGAATCAGATGTAAAAAATTTGATTTGAAAATAGCAATTTTATCCAAAGGCAGGTACTTATATTCCACTCAATCCTTATTGAAGGCTTGTCAAAAAAGACAAATTGAAGTAGATATATTGGATTACTCTCGTTTTCGAATGTGTTTACAATCGGGGAATAATTTATTGGAATATCTAAATTTCTCTTTAGATGATTTGACAGGAATTATCCCAAGAATTGGTCATCCACAAACTCAAATTTCTTCCTATATATTAGATTTTTTTGAACAGAAAAATATCGTTTCTACCATTTCTTCTTACGGACTATTATTATCAAGAGATAAATTTCGTAGTTTGATGAAGTTGCAATTTCATCATTTACCGATACCGAACTCTATTTTTCCAGAACAATACGGTTCTTTAATTGGCGTAGTTGAAGAGTTGGGAGGTTATCCCGTGGTGTTGAAAACGAATGGAGGAACACATGGCGAAGGCGTATTTTTGATAAAAAATAAAAGAGAACTTCAACGGCAAGTTCAAATATTCCGTTCTCGAAACGAGTTGTTCTTTTTGCAAGAATATATAGCCGAATCCAAGGGCAGAGATTTGAGAGTTTTTGTCGTAGGAGGGGAAGTAGTGGCGGTAATGGAAAGAAAATCGGCACAAGGAAGTTTTAAAGCCAATTTGCATCAAGGCGGTACGGCTACTGCTATTTCTATCCAAACCGAAATTCAAGAAATAGCGATTAAAGCAGCCAAAATAATGGGCTTGTCTGTGGCGGGAGTTGATATATTGATATCCAAAACTGGGGCGAAAATCCTAGAAGTTAATGCTTCTCCAGGGTTGGAAGGCATCGAAAAAGCAACCCAAATAGATGTAGCTGGACAAATAATAGAATGGATGATTCCACAAATGTCTACTGACTAAATGCCTTTTCTTTGTTTAGCGAAGGATAAAATAGTATTTTTGCGTTTTCTTAATTGTTTTGTTAGAAAATTATGAGCACAGAAAAACCTATTTCATTAAAATCCGAAAGTGTTAGTTCTTCATTGACTTTGTTGTTGAAAATCGTTTTTCCTACGTTATGGTTGACCTTTTTCGGCTTGTTGACGATTGCAGTTCTTTTCTCAGAAGAAACGGGTTTAGGAGTCTTTGGTATGGGAACTGCCAAATACGTGTTGCCTATGGTTCTACTTTCTGGTGGAATATTTTTTTACTTCACAATCATGGATTTGAAAAAAGTAGAGTTAGGAAAAGACCATATTTATATTACCAATTATTTCAAAACATACCGCTATTCATTCGAATCGTTAAAGGAGGTGAACGAATTGGATTGGGGTATTGTCCATTTTATCTCTTTCAAATTTCATTCAAAAACTCAGTTTGGCAAAAGTATCTTTTTCTTAGGTAGTAAAAATAAATGGCCAGATGTATTGAGCCGTACACCGAACTTTACCAACCAATTTATTAATAAAGAAGAAGTTTAACCTTCTAAACTAAATTCTTTAAATCCTTCTCTTAGCTCTTTTGTTTTCGAAGTGTCGTAAAGCCATTCCGAATCATTATGCACAATTCTACGAATAGGCATAATTCCTTTGGTAGAACTGGTAATGAACATTTGTGCTGCATGTTCGACTTCTTGCATTGATATGTTTCGAATTTCGATATGAATATTGTTCTTTTCTGCGAATTTGAGTACATTTTTTCTAGTAACACCCTCCAAAATTCCATTTTTTGGGGTAATTAATTTTCCTTTATCGAATAAGAAAAAATTAGAACGAGAAGATTCTGTAACAAGAAGTTGGTTGTCTATTTCAGAAAAATAAAGAACATCTTCTGCTTGACAAGCTTTGGTTTTGTGTAGAATAGAAATAGGATAAATATAATTAATGGTTTTAATGGTCGGCAACTGCCTTTGATAATCAACCGTCATCAAGGAATATCCATTTTCCAATATTTCATCAGAATAAGTAGGTAAAGGTTCTTGGCGAATGATAAAATTGGCTTGGGTAGGTTCGTAATGACTTTCGGAATTTCCTCCTGTAACTACCATTCTGAAAGAACCATCATTTTGTCCATTGGCTTCAATAAGTTGGTGGATAATTTCTTTTAATTCTTCACGTGTTTCCGTAATTTGAAGACTCAAATACGAAACAGAATTATAAAAACGGTCTAAATAATCTTCAAAAAATAATGGTTTTCGATTGTAAAAAGGAAAATAATCAAAAATTCCATATCCTCTCAAAATTCCAATATCATCAACAGAAACAACCGCTTCGTTATGATTGACAATAAACCCGTTTAAATAATATTTCATTCGCTTTTTTTGATGACCAAATTACAAAAAAATAAGAAGATGGAAGAGATTGAAATTGATTTTTAAGCTATGTGTTATTTTATAATTATATTTTTAAATAGTTATTTGTTCAGAGCAGCTAACTTAGCATTTAAGATACCAAGCAACAAATTCCATTTGATAGATGTAAAAATAGACTATGATGTTTCGTTTTTGGTTATAGGCAAGGCGGAGTAGTTACGTTTATTTTATATGTTTATTGTTGGAAAGTAAAAGTTACATGTCTAGATGGAGTACTTAAATTTATATGAAAATGAATTTGTATATAGAAAATAGAGGTTCTTGGTTGTTTAGTAATCAAAAATACGATTATGATTTTCCTTATATTGGGATAGAACTAACCTTAAAAGTTTTATTGACAGAATTAATGGAGTCAAAAATCCTTATTCCTCGTATGTTGGAGGATGGTAAAAAATTGAACTATAGTAATGTGGATGAGTTAGTTGATATAATATTGGAATATATCTTTTCCAGTAAAGTTTCTGAAATTGATATTTATGGAGATACAATTATTTATACTTCAAAAGGCTATTTCAGTCATCCAGATATATTCTCAATTCAAGGTTTTCGTACTACAATGAAAAATTTTAGCTTAGATATTTATTCGGATGTATTTTTGCCAATGATATTAAATTATGAGGATTTTTCATACAGTTGGAACTTGGAATGTTACAATTTGAATTATCATAGACTTCCATCTCTTTTAAAAAAAATTAGTGAGATTTTACCTTGGAAAAATAAATCATTATTAGATGACGATCAGACTAACTGGGCTTATCAGTCGGGCTTAGATTTATTTATTTGTAAAGATGTTATTTTACAAGAATATGAAAAGAACCCGAACCCTAATTTTGATATAGAAGGTTATATTAAAAAACAAACTAAAATGTGAATCACTTAGCTCTAACTTTTATTCTATTTATAGTGCTTAATGTTAATTTTTTAGAATACCTTTTAGGTTTAAAAGCATTCAACATAAATATTAACCAAAGAAATACAAGCAGTCCCGTGATAATAAAAAGCAATAGAAAATCCTCCCTCTATTTTACCATTCTAACGTTGCCTCCAAAGGGAGAACTCTAAACGAATTAAGTTAGTTTCCCTCTTTGGAGAGGGCTAGGGAGAGGACAGCGTTTAGTTAGCAAATTAATATATTCCAAAATGAAGAAAAATCCTCCCTCTAACTCCCTCCAAAGGGAAAACAAGTATGATGTTGTCTGTGAAACTTTTCAAAAAGATTTTTAAAAAAAGCTTTATTTCCCTCTTTGGAGAGGCAACGTGAGAATGGTAGTTTTAAAAGAGGATAGCGTAAAAATGGATAATTGAAAATTAGCGAAAAGTGGTACTGAGTAGTTAAAAAACAAAAAAAATCGTATTTTCCTTTTGAAAAAATACTGTTCTATTATGAGACAAGGAAATAGTTTCTATAACAAAAAGCACAAAGGATTAGCTCGGAAATTACGTAATAATATGACTCAAGCAGAGGTGCATTTATGGACTAGATTATTGAGGAAAGGACAGTTTTTAGGATATAAATTTAGACGACAGCGACCAATAGGAAATTATATTGCGGACTTTGTTTGTTTGTCGTTGCAGTTGATTATTGAAGTAGATGGAATTACACATGATGATGAAGAGAAAAAAATGAAAGATCAAAAAAGGGATTTGGATTTGGAGGAACTAGGTTTTACAACACTTCGTTTTTCTGATTGGGAGGTTAAAAATAGATTACATGATGTTGTAGAAGTAATGACAAATTGGGTTAACAAAAAAATAAAAATAGAAAACCCTCCCTCTAACTCCCTCCGAAGGGAGAACAAGTATGATGTTGTCTGTGAAACTTTTCAAAAAGATTTTTAAAAAAAGCTGTATTTCCCTCTTTGGAGAGGGCTAGGGAGAGGAAAATGAGTTCTTGGTTTCTCCGATGGGTGAAAAAGCAAACTAGACGTGATTCCTCCCTCTATTTTACCCT
>CALAJP010000070.1 GCA_937922815.1 uncultured Saprospiraceae bacterium | reverse complement strand
ATTACTTTTTAATTCTGAAGGAAATTGTTCTAGACTCGAAAAAACTTCATCATAACCATCTGCTGAAATAATGACTTTCCAGTTTCCTTCTTTGTTGAAATTAGAAATAGTTTCAGTGTCTAGTTGAGGATTATTTATCGTTTTTTCCCAGACCAAAACTTCATCCTGAAAAAGTTTAATATTCGCATTTTCTACTTTTATACTTTCCAAAGTAGCATTTTTTTCTTCTTCAGAAATATATCTTAAATCGATAATCTCGAATTCATTAGTAGGTCTTGACTTTGTAATCTGATATTGTATTTCACCGTGTTGGTTTAATATAATATTAGCAACCAGTTTGGGTTGATAATCTGAGTTAGTTTCTAATTCGACCAATTCGGATTGGAAACAGGAGGTTAACAATAGCATCCATATTAGGTGTGGAAATATTTTCATTGGTAATGAATATTGAATTATTTGTTAATAGATAAAAGGAATACACTTTCCTTACAACGATTGGTTTTAAGAAGAAATTTTATCCGATATTTCAATTAAACGAAACCTATTCCCCAACCCTATAAAACCGCTTTCATTTAGTATTGGCAATAATTCTATAGGGATGAAGTAGTAGGTGTTCTAAATATTTCAATTACCACTTTTGGCTCATCGAAATGCCTGGGAAAAAGTTTAAATTAGATCTTACCTGTGCTTTTCCATTGAAGTAATGTGCATAAAATGGATTATTATGAGCCGTAGTGTTATAAACTGAAATATTCCATTCTCTATCTCTTCCTTTTTTAGAAACGGTTTTCCATGAATACCCTAAATCGAGCCTAAAATAGTTGGGTGTTTTGAAATTATTAATCTGTCTATTGACAGGAACAAATTGACCGAGTGTAGAAAGTTGGATTTCGTCAGGAACATTAAAATAGATTCCTGATGACCAAACTACATTAAAATTGATTGCTTTTTTATCATTGATTTGATAATTGGCAAACATTTTAAAATTATGTTTTCTCCCGAATTTAAAATTAAATGGCTTTCCATTATTTACATCATCAAACTGTCTTTTGGAGTCCAAATATTCATACGAGAGTAATCCTTCTAGCTTTTTAAATTTGAAACTGTACGAAACTTCTAAGCCTTTGATGTCTGATTTTCCGCCACTATTGACTAATGAACTGAAATCATTCTGAGATACGTGGAAGAAAGTTCTTTCGGTATTGAAACGAATGCTGTTCGTTCCTTTTTTGATGTATGCTCCTATGTTTATTTGATGTCCTTCGCCAAATTCAAAGGCAGTTGACACATTGAATTGGTGATTGGTAGGTAATCCTGTTTTCTTAGAAATAGGAAACCAGACATCGTTAGGAAAATAATTAAAGAAGCTTTTTAGAAGCACTAAGTTTTGGGAAGTTTTTGCATAGCCTAAGCCAAAAGATAATTTGTCATTGACTTTGTAATTTAGCGAGAATCTTGGTTCTAAACTATGGAACGAAGCATCGTTTACCCAATAATTAGAAAGCCTGATTCCTGAATTTATTTTTATTTTACCATCCAATAAAAAGCTTTTATTTTCAATAAACACATTTGCTTCTTTATTATTATAGGTTTCTGTTTGATTAGATAATTCGTCAAAATTCCCTTCTGTTTTGAATGGTATTGTTTGTATTTTGAAGTTAGCACCTGCATAGAAAGTGCTGTTGTTTAATTGATTAAAAGTAAAAATAGAGTTGGCATTTACTTCATTAATTCCATTCCTAACAAATTGCTCAGTTTCAGTATCGTCCTCTTTTAATACATTTTTGTTTTTGTAAAAATATTTATTGTAAGAGATTGAATTTGACCAATTATTCCCATTATCTAAAATCTTTTTGTATTTCAAGCGAGTGGCAATATTACCCCATTTTACGCCATTTTTAGTGGTTGCTTTATCTTCGCCTCTAAAAAATTGGTCAATATCATCCATTCCATTATAAAAACTCCATTGAAAGATATTGTTTGCATCTTTTTTGTGCGTAATCTTTGCATAAGCGTCATAAATAATAAAAGAAGTAAATCCTGTGCTGTTTTCGTTATTGAATGTAGCCCTAAACGGGTATAAAAGTAGGCCATAGGGGCTTCCTCGAAAACTTGCCATGGCTGTTGTTTTCTTATTAATTTTGCCTGTATACGTAAAACCCGTATTGAGCAAACCCAGGGTTAAGTTTTTGCTTGATTTTTCACTTCCTTCTTTCATTTTTAAATCAATTACTGAAGATAATCGACCGCCATAACGAGCAGGAAAACCACCTTTGTAGATTTTTACATCTTTGATGGTATTGGAATTGAAAATAGAGAGAAACCCAAAATAGTGAGCTGCATTATAAATAGGAATATCATCTAATAGTATCAAATTCTCATCTAAATTTCCTCCACGAACAGAAATAGAAGAAGAGCCTTCGACACCTTGCTGAATACCAGGCAACAAAGTGATAGATTTCATGATGTCTTTTTCTCCTCCAATTACGGGCAGTTTGTCTAATTTGGACACAGGGATATGCAAAATATCACTTTCTATTTCTCTTACTTTTTCCTCTCTAACAACAACCGTTTTTAAAGTTGTGTTATTGACCATCATAATTGCCATTCGTTCGGCTACGGGTTTGCTTATTTGTAACTTTTTGTTTTCGTAGCCTACATAACTAATGCTAACCTCGAAAGGAGTGGCGATTTTAGTATTGAAATACCCAAACTCGTCTGTTTGTAAATAATTGGTTTTTTGGTCTTTATTTATGCTTATCGTAGCACCAATTAGAGGTTCTTGGTTGATACTATCAATAACAAAAAATTGCTGTTGCCCATAGCTGAATTGTTGAATAAAAAACAAAAGTAGGGCAAGAATGATTAGTTTACCTAATTTCAAATTCATATTTATCTTCATTTACTAATGCAAAAATTCCAAGCTGGTTTGACATATTGGTGGTGGATAGTCTTGGGTCAGCTAATTCGCTAAATATTCTATCTTCGTCTTCCGCAAAAGACAAATAGTCGTAATAGGATTTAGAGATGGACAGGATTGAAGTCTTATAGTTTGTTGTAACGTAGTCAAATTCTAAGTTTCTTAAACTAACATAAGGCATAAGCCTAATATTGTTGTTTTTAAAACAATTATTTTCGATAACGGTATATTCTAACCAGAGTGAAAAATTACAAGAATATGCATTGGTTGAAAGATCATCAGACTCGAATAAGAAATATTCATTTTCTGCACCGCTATCTATCTGAAAAGTAAATTGATACGCATCGTCATGTAATCGAATGCTATCCACAAAACTGCTTTTTAATACGGCAGGAAATTGTTCAAATGTAGATACGGTTTCATCAAAACCATCTGCACTTACTTTTATGTTCCAATTTCCTTCGGAATTAAATTGTGGTATTTTGAAAGTTTGTAATTGTGGGTTACTGGTCGTTGTTTCCCATACTAAAACTTCATCCTGAAAAAGTTTGATATTCGCATTTTCTACTTTTACATTTTCTAAAATACTATCTCTTTTTTCTTCTGACATAAACAGTACATCAGTGTGTTCAAACTGGTTAATGGGTCTTGACTTTGTAATCTGATATTGTATTTCACCGTGTTGGTTTAATATAATATTAGCAACCAGCTTGGGTTGATAATCTGGGTCTGATTCTAATTCGACCAACTCGGATTGGAAACAGGAGAATAATAATAGCACCCATAATAGGTGGAGAAGTGTTTTCATTTTAAAATGTATATTCAAAAACTGTATAATGGATAAAAGAAACATGGTTTTCGTACAACGTTGTATGGAGACCTAATTAATATTGTCGAATAGTGTTTTGACTAAAAGGTGTTTGATGGTGTAATTGACTAATTTAATCTTTAAACTAAAAAAAAGATGAAGATTGGAAGTACTCCCAATCTTCATCTTTGACTAAATTTTGCTTTAATCGTAGTGCTTTGTCAGAAAAGAAGGGTAAAACAGTTTCAGTGTAATAACGATATAAAGATAGTTTGAAAATGTATGATAGTTAATGACGTATCTACTGTTTTGTTCCGTAGAGAAAATACACTAAAACTTGACTCCAAAGTGAACACCTAAATATTCCCAATATAAATCCCCTGAATCAAAGAAACTTCTCATACCTAATCTTGTCATTAGATAAAACCTTTCACCAATATCTCTTCGGTATTGAATAGCTGCGTTGATTCCAAAATCATTGTAAGCTAAAAAGTATGGAGTGCTAAGTTGAATTTCTCTACTTTCATCTAAAAAAGGTGAATCAAAAGTTCCTTCAACACTTAGTGCTATGTAATAATATTGTGAATATTGATAACTTCCTCCTAATGTTAATTGAATAGCACTTTTTTTATTTTTCCCTAATAGAAAACTATATTTTATGCCCAAATCCACACCTTTTGTTAAGTAACTAGATGTTCTACCTCCTTTTAGTGTCGGAATTTCTTCCCTTTCTGATTCGAAAATGATTCTGGAAAATAAAAATCATCAACTGTTTCGGCTGTAACGTAAGTAATATTTGGTCTGGATGAATTAGAGCGGCGTTCAAATGCTCCTCCTGTACCTAAGGGGAATGATAACCAACCATTTGTGTAGGCTTCCCAATTTCCTTTTATTTGTCTAGAATATTCTAAGTTAAAATTACTTGACCGATAATCCCCTGTACCGAAAAAACCTATTTGATAGCCAACTTGAACGGAATTTTTTTGGGCGTTTAAAAAAGTTGGAGTGGATATTAAAGTTAGTAATAAGAAAAAATTATAAAATTTCATTTTAAAAAGATTTAGATTAGGTTAAGTGTTTTGTCAGAAAAGTAATTTAAAAAACAATACTCAGTGTAATTAACGATGCAAAGATAAAGTGAGAAATTAGGTTACGAAATGATAAGACCAGCCTTTTGTTCCTTTGAGTTTTTACATTAAAATTTAACTCCAAAATGTATATCTCCATAACCAAAAATTAAATCAGTTCCAAAGTATTCTCTTGCATTTAACTTTGTTCCAATAAACGTTCTATCATTAAAATGATATTGATAAGTTATTTCATACTTCAAACCAAAACTGACATACTGTTGGTATAATGGCATATCCAATTGTACCCTAGCTGTACCATCTTCTGTAGCAATAAATGGATTTCCTGAAACGGTAACAGGTATTCCTGTAATAAAATATTGTTCAACAGTACGATTAACAGCAGCATTTAATGAAATTATTAATTTATTTTTCCCTTTATTTATAATTGAATATCCTGCACCCAGTGATAATTCTAAGATATATCTATCTTCTAATCTAGGTGTAAGCGGGATGTGACCATTTATTTGGTCTTCTGGAAAAAAAGGAGCAGTATTCCATTCTTCAACTAAATCTAAATTATCTTTCGTTAAAAACGATGGGTATAAATCAACTTCTCTTTTAGAGTTCTTGAAACTGCCTCCTAAATATTCTTTAAAAGGGTTATTATAGTTTATTGAAAAATTAAAATCCGACCTTAAAGACCAACGGTTAGATATATTGTATTGATAACCAAAGCCCATAGTACCAACTGTATAATCCCCACTACCATGAAAACCAAAAGAATGACCTATTGTTATTTGATTTTTACTAAAATTAACATTTTGTCCTGATACAATTATATTTACAAGTAATAATATAAATAGAATAATTTTGTTCTTTTTCATCTGATTTTTTTTAATCCTTTACATTTATCCTATACTGGATAAATGCAAAGGATTTGAATAATATTCGTAATAACATCGTGATTAATATTTATAGATAAATAAATCACTGAATGCTGTTTTTTCTTTTCTGATACTACAAATTTACCACCATTCACACTGCAAACTAAAGACAAAAAGCTATATTTGTTCCATAAAGAATTTACAATTAACATTCACCATGCTCAAAATATTAGAATTAGCCGACATCATAAAAAAGAACCAACTCAAGCAGTTGCCTGTTTATGATTTCAAGAATAGCAAAACCTTATATGGAGATTTATATAATCACATTTATGATGGTGATATAACCGATGAGAATGAGTTGGCTATCAAGATGGGCTTTGCCTCTAAAGGGGATGCGAATTATAGAAAAATAAAGCATCGTACTTATAGACATCTAAGAAATACCCTGTTTTTGGTAGATTTTAAAAAACAAGATATTGGAGAATATGGAAGGAAATTCTTAGAACTTCAGAAACTGATGTCTTTGATAGAAATTGTTTATGGTTTTAATAAAATTACAATTGGTTTATCCTTAATAAAAGAAGCATATTCAATAGCAAATGAATTGGACTTGCCATTAATACAATTGCAATTAGTAAATAAACTAATAACCGTTCAGAAACATCAATTTGATACTAGTGACAAACAAATAGGTTTCTTAGTAAAACGATTAAAAAATGAAATGTTTCTCAAAAAATTAGATATAAAATATGAAAACAAAGAGTTTGATAATACAAATGATTTAAAATTAGTACAAGCATTAAACGTAGAGGAGCTTTCATTAATAGCTAAATCACACTATTATATCTTACAGATTGACTATTATTTTATTTCGAAGCAATATCATAAAGCGAAACAACTATTAGAAAAAGCAATCAATCAACTAAATCAAAAGCTAATCCCATCAAGGATAAAAACATTTCTTTATAATTACCAATTAGTAATTGGAATTCAATTAAAGGATATTTCATTTGGAGAAGACGCAATTAAATCACTTAATCATAGTATTCAACTTAGTATCTTTAATTCATTCAAAATATTAGAATACAAATCCATTCTTTATTTTCATACCAAAGAGTATCAA
>CALAJP010000069.1 GCA_937922815.1 uncultured Saprospiraceae bacterium | reverse complement strand
GCATACAACACGGATTGTACGTTTCCTGCCTTATAATCTATGACTGCTACTTTCATAATGTTTTTGTTTTATCAAAATAGTAGCTGCAAAATTACGGATAATTGTTTAGAAGTGGGGTGTGAGGGGAAGTAAATTAGGTTTTAACAACATATTTACATTTTTGGAATGTTTTTTGGTTGCTTGGTTAGTATCAATGTAAGTGTTGTGCTTACGATTTTACACCAAAAAACTATAATAATTATGATTAATGATGCTGAATTTAAAGAAATTGAAGGCTTGAATTGGTTACCTTGGGTTGGAGCTAATTATGGGGAAATTCCTGATAATAAAAAGGTACTGATTGTTGGAGAAAGTCATTATTTAGGTGGGACAGAAGAAAATATTAAACAACACTTTGATCAAGAGTTCACAAGAGTTGTTATTAAAGAACAGGGAATAGGTAATAATCATTACACTAGAATTTTCCCTAATTTATATAAGGCTTTATTTCAACAAAAAGATTTCAATACTGAAAAATTTTGGAACAATGTCTGTTATTATAATTTTGTACAAAGACCTATGAATAGTTTAAGTAACAGACCAAAAGCCAGTGATTTCTATGATGGTTGGAAAGTTTTTGAAGAGTTAGTTGATAAATTACAACCATCTGTTGTGATATTTATTGGAACATCCTCTAATAACTACTTTGATAGATATACAAAAAAACACAATTCGGAACTAAATTCTTTTCATAGAGAAGATAAAATTAACAATACATACCCTAGAGTTTCGGAATCTAAGGATAGAAAATTGTATGCTATTAAGCATACTTCTAAATTCTTCTCGGGGGATAAGTGGAATAAATTCCTAACCAATAAAATAGAGAAAGAGTTAACTTGGTTGCTAAATTCTTCATTAAATTAGAAAAGGATAACTAAATGTCATTTGAAAAACCTAGAATTGCTAGGTTGATAGCAATATTGATTGAATTGCAGTCCAAAACGATTGTAACCGCAAAAAGTATTGCCAATAAACACCAGATTAGTATCAGAACCGTATATCGAGATATATTGACCTTGAAAGAATCTGGTGTTCCTATTGTTTCTGAAAATGGAAAAGGATATTCTCTTATAGAAGGATACAATTTACCACCCGTTATGTTTTCAGAACCCGAAGCATTAGCATTGGTTACGGCAGAATATATTATATCAAAGAATAATGATCGTTCTTTAGTGAAACACTTTCAATCGGCTTCCACGAAAGTAAAAGCTATTTTGAAGGATAGCCAAAAACATAAAATTTCTTTTATTGATAAACGTTTTGAAATAAGAGTAGAAACGGACAAAAAACTTCTTAGTAATTACCTAATAGAATTACAACAATCAATAAGTAGCTGTGCACTTATTCATCTGGAATATATTTCACTGAATGGAGATAAAACAGAAAGGGAGGTTGAACCTTTTTCAATTCTTTTTAATCAAGGCTATTGGGTTTTAGTCGCATTTTGTCGATTAAGAAATGATTACAGAGCATTTAGGTTAGATTGTATTCAAGTAATCAAAATCCTACCCGAGGTATTCACTCCCCATCAAATTACTCATGCCGAATTGGTACAAAAGAGAATTATTTTCTAAATGCTGACATAGGGTTGTCACCTCTCGATTTTAGATTTGCGTCTAACAGGTTTTTAATATTTATAAAGTCGCAAATGGTACTGTCAGAAAGGTGTTTTTTAAAAGAAGAAATTTCTATTGCAATTATTGGTATTGGTGATGAAAGTTGTTTGATCTTGAATCAAATTTATCAAAATTCAGATTTGAGCCAAATTGATTTGTTTGCAATTTTAAATAGTCCTAAAATGATTACTTCTCTAGGTTCATTTTTTACAAAAAAAGTGTTTATTGAATCGGGATTTGAAGTAAAAGATGCTAAAATTGAAGATTTTTTTTTGAAAAATAACTTTCTATTCAATGATTATAAGTTTATTTTCTTGATGGTAGAAGTTAAGGATGTTTATGGAGTGATTATTTGTTCGACATTAACAAAAATCTTAAATAATATTGGGTTGTTTACGACGGTAGTTCCTTATTCTTCATCTAGATACAATCTAGATATGGTTCAAAAAATTGAAATTAAAAAATTAATGACTAGTGGGAAATTACTATTGACTCCATCTATTTTTAAAAAAGAAACAACC
The DNA here is from genome assembly GCA_937922815.1 of uncultured Saprospiraceae bacterium. GTDB lineage: Bacteria > Bacteroidota > Bacteroidia > Chitinophagales > Saprospiraceae > CALAJP01. The sequence goes on along the minus strand of CALAJP010000069.1, from coordinate 1,719 downwards.
ACAGAACCAAGATTTAAGTTTGATAAAAAAATAATAGACTTGAACTTTAAATTGACAATTCGGTATTTACTTGATTTTCTTCAGTGTACACCATATTCACGTGAAAAAGAGTTGTTTGGAGTCTTGTCGGACTCTGAATTGATAACTGTATTTACTGGTAGTTCTTTTGATAAACATAGAATTTGGTCATTTTTAATGCAATTTCGATATTTCGTTCAAAAAATACGGGTTAATTTACTCAAAGCTAATGCTACTATTGTCAGTATCCAATTGGGGAAAGATGAAGCTATTGTAAAAGAGATTAATGAAGTCAGGCAATTTTTTATGGAAGAAACCAAAGGGGGGATAGATTATGTTTGGGTGAATAGAAACCAATTAAGAAGAAGCGATGAAATTAAAGTAAGTGTTCTCGTGCTGAGAAAAAAGTATAATTTTTAATAGGCTATGTGTCTGGCACCTAGACTAACTACAGTTGATGTGAAATCACACTTCCTCCACCAAAATCTCCTCCACAGCCTTCATTTCAGTAGAAAAATTAACGCCAATGGCAATTAGTGGTTTGTTTTCATTTCGGAAAGGTTCGAGGTAGCCTTTGTCTTTGATTTGTTGGATGGCAATTTCAGCAGTTTTGTCCAATTTAAATTCAAAAGCATAAATAGCATTATCTAACTGAACCAAAGCATCCATCCGACCTTGTGAAGAATGTACTTCAGATTGGGTGTAAATACCCATCATTTTGAAAGTTAAATGAAGAATAGCATGATAGAAATGTTCATTATCCTTTTGCCATAAATCATAAGGAACGCTGGCAAAAAGTGCATTGATGGTTTCTTTTAGCTTTTCAGGCTTATTTTCAATCAATGCATCTTCTATTTGTAGAGCAATCACTGTTGCTGACCTTTCTTCGCTAGATATGTAAATTTTAGAAAGAGACTCTAAAAAAGATTGTTTTACTTCCTTATTTGGATAAGCTAAAGTGTAAATATTTCTTGGAGCATTTAACTTTTTGAAGGTCAAATAGCCTGTTTGAAATAAAATAGGTAAAAGTTTAAGATTATTCACATCAAACGAGTCTAAATCACTCTCTAAAACTTTAACACTTTCAATTTCATATATTTTTTTTCTTTTCGCCATTTCTATTAAAAAAGAAGGCGTTCCTGTCTTAAACCAAAAGTTCTTGAATACTCCACCATCAAAGAAATTGAGTAGTGAAAATGGGTTGTAAACATAGGTTTTCATATCCCAGGTATAACCGTTATACCATTCTCGATAATTTTTATTCTTATAAATTTCTACTTCTTTTGGGAAATAGTCATTGATTTCTTGTTGGGTGATTCCACATATTCCGCCCCAATGTGGGTGGAGTGTCAGATCTTTCAAATTATTCAAATCCGAAAAAATACTGACTTGTGTAAATTTGGATACGCCCGTAATAAAAACTAATTTCAAATGTGGGTCGGCATCTTTAAGGATGGAGTAGAATATTTTTAAAGTCTTTTGGTTGGCTACGGCAATAGGAATTTCTTCATCGCTGAGGTGGTCGATGATAGGTTTGTCGTATTCGTCAATGAGTACAGCTACTTTTTGGTTATATTTTTGATGGAGAGACTTTATTAATGCTTTGAATTTTTTATCGATGGGTGAATCAATAAGTGGAATTTCGTTTTTTACAAAAATTTCATCTAATCTTTCCGAAATGGCTTTTTCCAGCCCTAATGT